>CAJUEI010000064.1 GCA_910585255.1 uncultured Lachnospiraceae bacterium | reverse complement strand
AAAAGACAGCATCTAAGTGCCGGCGGGAAGCAATACCCCTGCAGAGAAAGATCCTCTCTTCCCATCTGTCTTTTTCAGCAGAAGTATAAAAGCTTCTAAACATAATAGCTGGCAACTGACAACTTTCTTATTATTTGTCTTTCTGTTGATCTATACAGCATCAGAAGCCATTTCGTTTATTATTATTACAGCACCCACAACACCCACCTTTTCCCTGAAAATGCTTTCTGCTGCTTTGTACTGCAAAATATAACATAATCACTAAAATAATACTTATTATTATATTTCCCATTTTGCTTTTTCCTCATTCGAACCTTTTATTTCATTAATTTCTGTAATGTATCTAATAGTTCCTCTACTGTTTCTTCCCGTCCCTCTTTTATATCCTTAATTACACATGTTTTAATATGATTTGCAAGCAGTACTTTATTAAAGCTGTTTAATGCTGCATTAACAGCCGCAACCTGTATTAAGATATCTGTACAATAGGCATCTTTCTCTACCATTCCTTTAATTCCTCGTATCTGTCCCTCTATTCGATTTAAACGATGAATCAGATCTTTATATTCTTTCTCAGAACGTTCTTTTGTTTTATGTGAACAACAGTTTTCTTCTATTTTTTCCATGTTTTATGCTTCACTTTCATTCTATTTTGCATTTTTTCGCTCTCCTACTCCTACTCCTACTCCTACTCCTACTCCTACTCCTACTCCTACTCCTACTCCTGTTCCTGTTCCTGTTCCTGGTTTTCCTTTTTTCTTATTATATACCCTATAGGGGTATATTGCAAGTATTATTTTTTAGTATTTTTTCCCTATAATATCAACAATAAAAAACTGCTGCAAAATAATAGAATTCTGCAATATATGATTTTGATATTTTTTATATCGCATCTATATATTGCAGAATTCCTATCGTTACAACTGTTCTTTTTTAATTATACTCCTTCATCAACCTTAATTCCTTTTAAATCTGCTTCCAATAAATTCATACTGTTTTTAAGATCATTTAGCATCTTTTGTACATCTTGTGTCTGTGTGCCTGGCTGAGCTATATCGATTGTTTCTCCTATTGAAACATCTGGCATATCATGCTTTTTCTTTGCAGCCTCTGCCTTCTCCACTGCTTCTTTCGTTTTCGCAATCATCGCCTCTTGAATTGCCCGCTTTTCTTCTATCGCTTCTTTCTGTTCTTCCTTTTCTTCTTTCTTCTCTGCTGCTTCCTTGACCTCTTCCTTTTTCTCTTCCATCTCTTCATCCATATGGTCTACTGCCTGATCTTTCAGCATACCGACAATCTCGTCACTAGCGGCTGCCAAAATATCTTCTGCTGATTTCTGTGCCTCTACCATTGGATCTGATTTTAATTTTTCTAGATTAATACTGCGTATATCCGCCATATCTTTCCGCATTTGTGCTTCTTCACTCTGAATATCCTTTTTAAATTTAATCTCCTGTCCATTTAACTTTAATGCTTCTTTTTGATAATCTGTCAATGGATTTTTCATGATCTCGGATAAGCGTTCCTGTTCCTCATCTGTAAATGTTTCCTCTAAACCACCCTGTTGATTCTGCATTTTTTCAAGCAGCTTCAAATCCTGTTGTTCCTGTGAATCAGGATCAACTCCATACTCTTCTCTTAAAGCCTCTTTATTTCCTTCAAGATCCTGAATCACACTATAATTCTCTTCCCGAAGCTGCTTCATCTTTTCATAACTGTCTCTTCTCTCTTGAATACTGTCTTCAACTGTCTGATCACTCCCCCATGCATCCTGCACCATCTTTAATGCTTTCTGCTGTGCCTCTTTTCTCTTCTTTGCAATCGGATCATCCATTAAATTCAAATTCCCTGCAAAAATATTCTTAGATGAAGCCGTATTTTGTTTCTTTCCCCGCTTATTTACTGCTTCATTCTCCATACTTTTTGACTGCATTGTATTCTGATTTACACGCTCCTGCATATTTCTTTGAACTGTTATTGCCATACTTTTCCTTCCTTTCTATACCACAGTTTACACCTAATAGTATCATACCCACTTAACCTACCACACCATTTTTATATTCAACTATCCTACCTACTGCCAAAACAAAAAAGCAATCTCTGCAAAATATTTGAAATACACAGCCTGCTGCAAAGAGGAAATCTCTGCAGGGGTATTGCTTCCCGCCGGCACTTAGATGCTGTCTTTTAGCATCTTATGTGCCCGCTGCGAGGAAGCCTTAGTGCAAACGGCCCCAGCAGAGAATTCCTCTTTGCAGCAGGCGTCCGAACCGCAACCCAAATAAGACTACACTATCTGCATTGGGCACATATAAATTCCTCTTTACAACAAATATCCAAACCACAACCCAAATAAAATTACTCTATCTGCATTGGGCACATATAAATTCCTCTTTACAGCAAACATCCGAACCGCAACCCTTTACATGAAATATTGAAAACCTAAACACTAATATCAAACGATCCTCCCCCCACAGCTCCTTCCCCCGCCACATCCGGCACCGTTCCTACATCCGCTGCAAATCCATCAACCGAAGCCATCCCCTCCATTTGCATCTGCATCTCCACCTGCATTTCAATCTCCTGCTCTAATTGCTTCTCCATCAGCTCTGCTGCATGTGCACTCATCTGAAGCTCCTGCATCCCCATAGCTGCCATACTCAATTCCAGACTCACACCACTATAATCCGTCTGAGAGGAATCCTCACTCCCCTCTGTTTTATCCTTTAAATACTTCATATCCGCTTCCTGGATCTTAGAAAGCTCTTTATTCCGATGCATCTTCTTTTTGCGAATCAAATCCTGATGCTGCATCTTTTCTTTCCTAACCTGCTCTATCTTCTCCTGAGCAATTTTACTCTCTATCTCCCGCTCCTTCTGACTCACTCTCCGCTTAATCTCGCTCTTCTTCTGCCGCTTATTCTCCGCCTGCTCCTTTTTATTCTGCTTCCCCTGCTCTTCCTCTTCCCTTAAATGTTTTACTTTCATCTTTGCACAAGTTACCATCCGCTGTGCATGGGCAACCGCCGCTGCCACTTCTCTGTCATTATATTCCCCCGTTCCAAGACAGCGTTTTAATACCCCCACTTTCATCTTTGCCCGAACTAAAACAACAGAAGCAATTTCCGATTTTACAGAGCGAAGGATCTGCGAAGAAATCTCTCTGGAATTATAGCTTAATTTCTTTTTCTTACGGTTTTTATTCTGTTTCTCCCGAATCTTAGCCAAGGTTAAATTTTCATTCCCGCCCACTGTTCCCGTAATACTTCTATTCATCTCCGTACCAATATAATTTGCCACACTACTCAGCCCCTTTCACTTCCATACTCACCGAAACAGTTCTTTCTTTTTACATCGGCAAAAAAACGGATTCGATTAACCTTGTTCTTCTATTTCTTACAAATTCTTTCTCCATTCACTCTGACTGCTATAGTAATCCCCTGCAAAAAAGACTGCCGCAAAAGAAATCTCTCCCTTTTGCAGCAGTCCTCTTCTTACCGTTCTGAAAGGCTAATCGCCTCTATTGCCACACTTCCTCCCCGTACAATCTCAATCCGATTTAAAAATGCCGAAGAAAGCATAGACACTAACTCATTATTTCGATTTTCCGTCTGCACACTTTCAATCAAAGCCGTAGTCGGATTATAGTCAATTACTTTTACTTTAAATACCTCTGAAATCCGAAAAATCTCCTGTTTATCCCGCTCTGTGCAATGATTTACCTTTATAAACATTAATTCCTTCAAATGAATAGGAATATCTGTAAAATCAATTACTTTAATCACTTCTACACTACGGTTTAACTGTTTTTTAATCTGTTCAAATGTCTTATCGTCACTGGTTAAACTAATTGTCATCCGAGAAACTGTTTCATCTTCTGTCGTTCCTACCGTAAGACTATTTAAATTATAAGATTTTCCAGAAAATAATCCCGATATCCGGGCAAGCACCCCTACATCGTTCTCTACAAACAGACTAATCCATCTCTTTTTCATGCCATATCCTCCTCATTTTCCAGAACCATACTGCTAAGCGGATTCCCGGGTGCCACAATCGGCATTACATTTACTTCCCGCTCAATAATAAACTCTATTATGGTAGGTGTCTTTGTATTCTTTACTGCTTCCGAAAACGCTGCCTCTATCTCTTCCGCCTTTGTTACTCGAATTCCTTTTGCCCCATAACTCTCTGCTAATTTTACAAAATCCGGCGTATATTCTGGACATTCTCCGGTAGGCGTATTACATACAGCCGCACAGCTTCTGCGATAACGCAGACAAGTAGAAACATACCGTCTGTCATAAAACATCTGCTGCCACTGCCGAACATTCCCAAGATAACCATTATTCAGCACACAGATAATAATCGGCAGTTCATAGACCACCGCCGTAGCCATCTCCTGAATATTCATCTGCATCCCTCCGTCCCCGGAGATAGCAATAACCGGTTTCTCAGGATTTCCTAATTTTGCCCCAATCGCAGCCGGAAGCCCATATCCCATCGTTCCAAGACCGCCGGAAGTCAAAAGCTGTTTCTGTCCGTTTAATTCTAAAAACTGTGTTGCCCACAACTGGTTCTGTCCTACATCCGTTGTAATAATTGCTTGATCAAACTTCTGATTCATTGTCTCCATAATCTGCTGAGGTGTCAGTTTTCCCTCTTTCATCTTCAAAGGATTCTGCTTTTTCCACTCAGTAATCCGATCCGTCCACTCCTCTAATTCCAAAGGAACTGCCTTCTCTAACAGAGCTACTATCGCATTTTTTGCATCGGCAACAATCGGAATATTTACCACAATATTTCTAGAGATCGAAGCAGTATCAATATCAATATGAATAATCGTAGCATGTTGTGCAAATGTACCTAACTTTCCTGTTATTCGATCATTAAACCGTGTCCCGATTGAAAACAAAACATCACATTCACTGATAGCCGAATTTGCGGCATAACTTCCATGAATTCCAATATTTCCGATATACAGCGGATGATCGGAAGGTATCGCTCCTTTTCCCATAATTGTAGTAACTACCGGAACACGGGTCAGCTCGGCAAGCCGTGTCATCTCCTCTTTAGCTTGAGCAATATTTACGCCGCCTCCCACCAAAAAGAGCGGCTTCTTTGCCCGATTCAGCGTTTCTAATGCTTTCTTAATCTGCCCGATATGAACCGCTGTATTAGGCTTATATCCCCGAATCTCTACTTTCTCGGGATATTCTGCACTTCCCATTGCCCTCTGTACATCCTTCGGAAGATCCACTAAGACAACTCCCGGCTTTCCCGAACGGGCAATATAAAATGCCTTTTTTATTACGGTTGCTAATTCTTCCCTTGTTCGTACCGTTACTGCGTATTTACAGATAGAACGTACAATTCCGACAATATCTACTTCCTGAAATGCATCATTTCCAATTAAATTTGTAGGCACTTGCCCGGTAAAACATACCAAAGGCACACTGTCATAATTTGCCGTAGCAATCCCTGTTACCAGATTCGTTGCCCCCGGACCGCTTGTCACCAGACAGACACCCACCTTACCGGTTGACCGTGCGTACCCATCTGCGGCATGAACCAATCCCTGTTCATGCCGAGGCAAAATAATATCTATCTCTGTCTCCCCATATAAAGCATTAAATAAATCAATCGCCTGTCCTCCGGGATAGGCAAATAAGGTATCTACCTGTTCTGCCTTTAATGCTTTTACGAATAATTCCGCTCCTGATATCTGCATCTTATACCTCCAATTTTATTTGTATCTGTTCTTTGTCATTATTCCACCGCTTGAATTGCCTCTGTTACAGCAGCAATCCCGGCTTGAAGCTGCGTATCCTGATCATGAGGAATAGTCAGAAGTTTTTTCAATTCCTCGTCTAATTCTACTTCTATATCCGGCGTAATTCCAATTTTATGGATATTCCGTCCAGAGTGAATATAATAATCCGCTACAGTTAATTTAATTGCTGTACTATATTGGATATCCTCATAATACATCGACTGCATAATTCCTTTTCCAAAAGTAGTCGTTCCAACCAACTTTCCTGCTTCAAAATCCTGAATATTTCCGGCAAAGACCTCTGATGCACTGGCACTGTTTTCATTTACCAATACTACAAGCGGCACTTCTAAATGACAAGATGAAGTAGAGTACATCTCTCCTCCGACATTTTCATACTTATCCTTTACATAAAAAATCAATCCTTCCGGCAATACATAGTCCAGCATATTGACAACAGTATCCAACAATCCGCCCCCATTGTCACGCAGATCAATAATTAAACCCTTCATTCCCTGTGCGGTCAAATCCTCCATCGCCGCTTCAAACTGTTCGTCTGTATTTCCTTCAAAGGCAGAAACCATAATATACCCAATCTGGTTCTCCAACATTTCATACTCTACGGTAGGAATCTCTACTTTTCGTCTCTCTACTTCAAAGTCCAAATAATCCGCTTCTCCCTCACGGTATACGGTAAGCTTTACCTTTGAGCCTTCCTCTCCCCGAATCAGTCCTACCACCGAATCTAACTCCATTGTTGTAATTTCCTGATCATTTACCTTATAGAGCACATCTCCCGGCAGAAGTCCTGCCTCTGCTCCGGGTGCTCCCTTATAAGGCTTTAAAATTGTAATCAATCCGGTATTTACATTCTGAGATACTGAAACTCCAATTCCCACATACTCTCCCTGTGTAGTTTCCATCATACTGACCAATTCTTCTTCATTATAATAACAAGAATATGGATCATCTAATGCCTGCAGCATCCCGTCCAGCATCCCGTCCCGAAGTGCCTGCTCATCGATATCATAGAGAAAATAAGACTGCATATCACTGTAAATCCGTTCTACCTTCTCTAGAAACTCTGCTGTCAAAACCCCTGTTTCTTCCGAATCGGTGGTACTCTCCGGCTCTGTCTCTTCCATCGAAGGTACTTCTTCTGCTCCAAATACAATATGCCCGTTATTTGCTGCAAAAATATTTACACCTGCAACAATTAAAATAGCAACCAAAATCAGACATCCAAGAATTCCTCCTGCTATTCCGGTAAGCATCCCTCGCTGATAATTTTTCTTTTCATTCATTTTGCAACACCATGCCTTTCCCTTTTTAACTCCGTCTTTCCTTATTTTTATTTTTATTTTCTATATTTTTATTTCTTAGCTTTTAGCTTTTATTAATACTTGCAATTCTCATTCTAATCTTTTATGATAAGCTTTTAATTTAACCCAATATAAGGTTTGGGATCTACATAGGAACCATTTAACCGCACACTAAAGTGCAGATGCGGTCCGGTAGAATTTCCGGTGGAGCCTACCAATCCTATGGTCTGTCCCTTTGAAACGGTTTCTCCCACACTGACTAGCAGCTTTGAACAGTGCATATATACTGTCATCAGTCCGCTTCCATGATCAATCATAATATAATTTCCGGCTGAAGAATTATAGGTAGAAACAACCACCGTTCCATTATAAGCCGCATAAATTGCCGTGCCGGTATCTGCACTTAAATCTACACCATTGTGCTGAAGAACCTGTCCGAAAATCGGATGATTCCGATAGCCGAAATCGGAGGTTTTCCGATAGTACCACGCCATAGGAAATCCTAAGCTTCCTCCGTCATAAGTCCTCCTTGCTGCCGCTGCCTGCCTTGCTGCTTCCTCCTCTTCTCGTTTTAACTGTGCTTCTAATTCAGAAAGTTCCGCTTCCATCTTTGCCATATCAGCTTCCAATGCAGAAACCTCTGATTCTCCATTTTCAATATCGGCTTCATATCCTGCAAGTACCACCGCTTTTGCGTCAATCAGCCGCTGCAAATTTCCCTTTTCGTCTTCACTTTCCTGAATCAGACGGGTAAGCTCCTGATTTTCCTCTTCTAACTGTGCCTCCTTAGCTTCTACTTCTAATATTGTCTGCTGATAGGCATCTAACATATCCCGATCATAGCTGGTAATCTGTGCAATATATTCCGATTTATTTAATAAATCCGCAAAGCTTTCTGCACCCAATAGCATTTCTAAATAAGACTCATTTCCATTTTCATACATATATTGAATCCGCAGCTTCATCGATTCATATTGTTCCCGTTCGGTCTTCTTTGCATCTTCTAACTCAATCTCTGTCTCTGCAATCTCTTGTTCTTTTATCGTCTGCTGATTCCCAAGATCTTCTAACCTCGCCTCTACATCCGCCAGCTCTGCATCCATTTTTTGAATATAAGAGATCGCATCTGCTTTATAGACTTCTAATTCCTGAATCTTGCTTTCAATCTCTTTCTTTCGCTGCTGTGACTGTTCCTGCTGCTCCTTCACATCATCAATCTTATCCTTGGTAGAAGATGCCTGAACCGGAATCATCACCGAAAAAATCATCGCAAGCATAACCGCTTTCCATCCGAATTTTTTCCTGTATTTTATCATATCTTCTCCTATTATACTCACCTTTCTAAACCTGTATACTCCATCTGCTCCGTTTCTAAAATCCCTATACCCGCAGATGTTTTCTAATTGTTACGCTGCTTCCTAAATACCCGATTCCGACCCCTAAAACCAATCCTACCGGAAACAGATAGCGGAAAATCTCCTCCGCTGGCAAAAACACGATAATATTTCCAAGCATACTAAACTGTTCTAAAATATAAGCAACCACTTTCTCATAACCAAAGTAAATAACAACAAGCGGAAGGGCAGCTCCAATCACACCGATTAAAATTCCCTCCACTAAAAACGGAGCCTTTACAAAAAAATCCGTTGCTCCGATTAATTTCATAATCGAGATCTCTTCTCTCCTGACCGTAATCCCGACCGAAACCGTATTGCCAATTAAAAATACAGCAACTGCAAGAAGAATTGCAATAATTGCTGCCGATACATAACCAAGCAGCAGACTAAAATTAGAAAAACTGCTTGCCGTAAAATCTGACTTCTTTACCTCCCTTACTCCATCCATATGTTCTAAATAAGTAACTAATGCCCCCTGCATCGATGCATCATTTAAGTAAATCGTATAGGAAGCAGAATTTGCCAGCGGATTATCTCCAGTAAATGCTTTTGCCACTTCCTCTTTTCCTTTAAAATAATCCACCTTAAAAGTATCCCATGCTTCTTCTGCCGAAATAAACTGAATTTCTGCTACCTCTACCCGTTTTCCGACCTCTTCTCCAATCTCTTTCATTCGGCTTTCCGATATATTTTTATCAAAAAATACCGTTACACAGATATTGGTTTCCACATGTTTTACAATATACTGCACATTTGCTACCATTGCAAAAAATAACCCAAACAAAAAAATACAGGCTGCCATGGTACTAATCGATGCAAGCGTAAATAATTTATTTCGAAATATATTTCGTACTCCTTGTTTCAGACAATAGAAAATCGTATTCAAATTTCATCTTTCCTCCTAATTCCTATCCATTCTGCCAGTGAAGATAACTGCCCGTCTTTTCATCACTGGTAACGACTCCCTTGTGCATGGTAATCACTCTTTTTTTCATCTTATCTACAATCTCCTGATTATGCGTCACTACCAGAACCGTGGTCCCCTTTTGATTTACCTCTTCCAACAGATGCATAATCTCCCATGAATTCTTAGGATCTAAATTCCCGGTAGGTTCATCTGCAAGAAGAATCTTTGGACTATTTACCAATGCCCTTGCCAACGCCACCCGCTGCTGCTCCCCTCCAGACAACTGTTTCGGATAAGATTTATACTTTTCAGCAAGCCCTACCATAGACAGCATATTCGGAACACTTCTGCGAATCACTCTCGCAGGCGTTCCGATTACTCTTTGGGCAAATGCTACATTTTCATAAACATTTCGATCCCTTAACAATCTAAAATCCTGAAATACAACCCCTAATTCCCTTCGATAACGGGAGACCTGTCCCCTTCTCATTCGATTCAGCTGCTTATTATTGACATAAATCTTTCCCTCTGTCGGTTCCAATTCCTTTAAAATCAGCTTAATCAACGTAGATTTCCCTGAACCGCTATTCCCCACTACAAAGACAAATTCTCCTTCATTAATCCGAAGATTAATCCCATTTAAAGCAGGAGTGCCTGTTTCATAGGTTTTGCTTATATTCTCAAATACTATCATTCTTCTGTTCCTTCCCAAAAACAAATGTCACTATATACAGGGAATCCCACTTCCCCCATATATAGCGACACCCACTCACACCCTTTAGTAATCCAAAGATTCCATATATTTCATATACTTTACAACCATTAAAGCAATTTTAAATGTAATGGCATCTTCAAATACACGCAAATCCAGACCGGTGCTCTTTTGCAGTTTGTCCAATCGATAAACCAGTGTGTTTCTATGAATGTACAACTGTCTGGAGGTCTCCGATACATTCAAATTATTCTCAAAAAATTTATTTACAGTAGACAAGGTTTCCTCGTCAAACTCATCTGGAGATTTCCCATCAAAAATCTCTCGGATAAACATCTTACAAAGCGGAATCGGAAGCTGATAGATCAGACGTCCAATCCCTAAATTATTATACGCAATTACATTTTTAGAACTATAGAAAATTTTTCCTACATCCAATGCCATCTTTGCCTCTTTATAAGAACGGGACACCTCTTTAATCTCATTTACAATTGTACCATAGGCAACATGTACCTTGCTCATTGCCTCTGTATTCAACATATCCAGAATTACTTTTGCTGTCTTTGTCAAATCCTCATACCCATCCGACAACTTTAGTTCTTTTACCAAAATAATATTTTTCTCATCTACAGCCGTAATAAAATCCTTTGTCTTTGTTGCAAATAAACTTCTTACGGTTTCTAAAGCATTATTATCCTTTTCCGTTCTGGTCTCAATTAAAAAAACAGCTCTGCGTGCATCTGTTTCAATATGAAGCTTCTTTGCCCGATTATAGATATCCACCAAGAGCAGATTATCCAGTAATAAATTCTTTATAAAATTATCTTTATCAAATCGTTCTTTATAGGCCACCAACAGATTCTGAATCTGAAACGAGGCCATCTTCCCTACCATATAGGCATCATTTGTTGTTCCCTTTGCCAATAGTACATATTCTAACTGATGATCGTCAAATACTTTAAAAAACTGGCAGCCTTGGACTACCTGGCTGTCTGCAGGCGACTCTGCAAATGTCAGGACTGCACTCTGGTTGTCTTCTGTTTCTGAAAAAGTAGTTGCCAATACAATTCCCTCTGTATCACTAATACATAAATCAATTCCCGCTATTGCCTTCAGTCCGTCAAGCGTACTCTGAAGTATCTGATTTGAAATCATGGTTATCCACACTCCCTGCTTCTTCACTCTGTATATCACTTTTCGTCATTTTGCCTAATATATATATTATAGCAAAATAACAAAACTTGCAAGAAATTTTTCGTCTGTTTCTTATAAAACCTGTATTTTTCTTCTTTTTTCCAGATGCTTCCAAAAAAAGAGAGCTGTTTATTCATGATTTTGTGATCCTGACGCCTGCAGTAAAGCCCTATTCTTTGCTGGGGCCGTTTGCACTAAGGCTTTCTCGCAGCGGACACATAAGGCACGAAAAGACCGTGCCTAAGTGCCGGCGGAAAGCAATACCCCTGCAAAGAATAGGGCTTTACTGCAGGCTGCCTTTCTATTCCTCTAAATTGACCTCTTTTCTGTATTTGACAAAATTCCATTTTTTTACTATCCTATCATTATATCAGCTCACAAATTTCATTCTATCAGCTCACAAATTTTTTAACGTATTCGCTTATCACAGTAAAATAAATTTATATTTTGAATAGTTTAGGAGAAAACCGATGAAAATTGCAATTATGTCAGATATACACAGCAACTACGAAGCATTTCAATCCTGTATTAATGAGACAGAAAAAAGAGAAATTCAACACTATATTTTTTTAGGCGACTATCTTGGGGATATGGCTTATCCCCAAAAAACACTAAAATTAATAAAAGAATTACAGCAAAAATATAATTGTACTTTAATACGTGGAAACAAAGAGGAATATTGGATCTGTCACCGTCAAAGGAAAGATGAAATATGGAAAAGCGGATCTACCGAAACGGGGATGCTCCATTACAATTATGAAAATATCTCTGAACAAGATATTGATTTTTTCGAATGTATGCCTATCTCAAAAACAATTCACTATCCTGAATATCCCGATTTTGTGGTATGTCATGGTTCGCCTTTTAAAGTAAATCAAAGTATGAGACCTGATTACCCTTATATAAAAGAACTAACCTCCAAACTCTCTACAGAATTAACCATATGCGGACACTTTCATATTCAAACCGACTATACAAAAAACGGAAAAAGAATATTAAACCCCGGCTCTATAGGAGTACCATTATACAGTCCAGGCAAAGCACAATTCTTAATTTTAAACGGCAGAAACGGACTTTGGGAAACAGAATTCCTCTCTATCCCCTATTCAGTAGAACAAACAATAAAAGAAATGGAAGAAGAAAAACTCCCTGAAAAAGCACCAGGCTGGTCAAAAATAACAAAACATCTCCTTTATACAGGAAATGTTTCCCATGCCTCTGTATTCAAAAAAGCAGCCGAACTCTATTATCAGGACTCCGGTATCCAAGTGAAAAAAGGAATTCCAGAAAAATACTGGGAATTAGCAATTTCAGAACTCCTTTCCCAATAAACAACTGCAGCATTTTTAACGCCAGAGAAACACAGCCGGTATGACAGGATCTTTCTCTGCAGGGGTATTGCTTCCCGCCGGCACTTAGATGCTGTCTTTTAGCATCTTATGTGCCCGCTGCGAGGAAGCCTTAGTGCAAACGGCCCCAGCAGAGAAAGATCCTGTCATACCGGCGTCCTCCTCCGCTTCCTCTTATGAATACCCATCATCTCTGTTGACATCATTCCTTTGGACACCCGTGTACATAAAAAAAGACGCATGCACTCTCGTACATCCGCCTTATTTTTAAAAAACTAATTTGTAATAATCTTCTCTGTCTCTTTATTAAATACATGTAATTTAGAAAGATCCAATGCCATCTTTACCGTATCACCTGGTCTAGCTGTAGTACGTGGATTTACACGAGCTGTACAGTTAAACTGATCAATATCAAAATACAGGAATACTTCTGCACCTAACAATTCATATACACGAATCGTTACATCAATAATACTGTCAGGAGAATTCTTCAGATACATTTCTTCATCATGTACATCCTCAGGACGAATACCCATAACAACGGTCTTTCCAATATATCCGCCTTCTACCAACTTCTTAGCCTTTGCATCTGGAACCTTAATTGTATTTCCGCCAAATGTCAGCTTTACATCCGAACCGCTCTGAGATACAGTAGCATCTACTAAGTTCATCTGAGGAGATCCGATAAATCCAGCTACGAACAGATTCTTTGGTCTGTCATATAAATTCTGCGGAGAATCTACCTGCTGAACAATACCATCCTTCATAACAACGATTCTAGTACCAAGTGTCATAGCCTCGGTCTGGTCATGTGTTACATAGATAATGGTTGCCTGCAGTCTCTGATGCAGTTTGGAAATCTCAATTCTCATCTGTACACGCAATTTTGCATCCAAGTTAGAAAGCGGCTCATCCATAAGGAATACCTTAGGATTACGAACGATTGCACGTCCCATAGCAACACGCTGTCTCTGACCACCGGATAAAGCCTTTGGTTTCCGATCCAATAAATGCTCAATATCAAGAATTCTAGCTGCTTCATGTACTAATTTATCAATCTGCTCCTTCGGTGTCTTTCTCAATTTAAGACCGAAAGCAATATTATCATATATCGTCATATGTGGATACAGAGCATAGTTCTGGAATACCATTGCAATATCGCGATCCTTAGGCTCTACATCATTTACCAGTTTGTCACCAATCCATAATTCACCAGAGCTGATCTCTTCCAAGCCTGCGATCATACGAAGTGTTGTGGACTTACCACATCCAGATGGACCTACAAAAATAATAAATTCCTTATCTGCAATTTCAAGGTTAAAATCCTTTACTGCTACGAAGCCATTCGGATACACCTTGCATACATTTTTAAGTGATAAACTTGCCATTTACTTTCTCCTCCTAAAAATTTATTTGCAGTATTAATCCCTTAATACGCTTTTCTCACTACCATAATCATACATGAATTCTACAAGAAATACTATTGACCAAGTGCCAAAATTTCTTTTTTTAATTTGGTTATTTTGTATATTCAATTTGATCTCATTTTCGTGGTTTTTCTACCATTTTAACACTGGATTTGAGTTGCTTTTGTGAAATATGTATGTTATAATTTTCATATATTAATGCAGTATTTACTGCAAAAGGAGGGAAAATAATATGGATATCAGTGCATTATCTTCATTGGCAACTACTACATCTGCTGCGAACGCTATCGAAGTAGCTCTTTTAAAAAAGACAATGGATTCTTTTGAAGATTCTGGAAACGATATGGTTCGAATGATGGAAGCTTCGGTAACACCATACTTAGGACAGAATATCGATGTCAGCGTTTAAAAATGATTTTTTTGTCGGTTCAGGTACATCTAAAATTTAACCTATTCAGGAAGTCCCCCGCTTCTAAGTCGTAAAGGCGAGAGTGATGAGTTGGGGGACTTCTTTGTGTTAGGCGGGGTGCAAATCCCATCTGACAAGCTGCGATAGCAGCATAGGATGATGAGGAAAGAACGGAGCGGATTCCGAATTTCCTTTGACATTTTCAGCAAAAAATAAGGCTAAGATATGTTATACTATCTATCATATCTTAGCCTTATTTTTGTTTACTCTATCGTTTTATATTAGTAATTTTATCGATAAGCAATCGCTTCAATTTCAATCAGTACATCCTTCGGCAGTCTGGCTACCTCTACACAGGAGCGAGCCGGATAATCCCCGGTAAAATACTTTGCATAAATTTCATTTATTTTTGCAAAATCATTCATATCTTTAATAAATACCGTTGTCTTTACTACTCGATCTGCCCCGCTTTGTGCTGCCTGCAAAAGCTGTATTAAATTTCCAATCGCCTGTTCTGCCTGTGCCTCTACTCCCTCAGGAATCTCTCCTGTCGCCGGATTTACTGGGATTACGCCGGAAGTATAGATCATTCCGTTGATTTCAATTGCCTGTGAATAAGGTCCAATCGCCGCTGGTGCTTTTTCTGTATGAATTACTGTTTTCATTTCTTTGTTTCCTTTCTAACCTGTTCAATTGTTGTATCTGTAATTTTTATTTTTCCCTCTTTTAACAGCCGTCCTACTGCTCGTTTAAAGGCATTTTTGCTTAAATGAAACTCTTCTTTTACCCGCTGTGCATCTACAGATTTATCCGTAAACGGCAAAACTCCGCTGTATTCTTTTATTTTCTCCAATATCACATCTGCATCATCTTCCATCTGCTGATAACTCTTCTTTCTAAGATTTAAATTCAGCTTGCCGTCCGAACGTACTTCTACCACACGAGCGGTTACAATCTGTCCGATTGAGAGTGTCTCATATAATTCTTTCTTTGGAATCACTGCATGATATTTTCGATCTACTGCGACAAATGCCCCAATCGTATTGTGCAACTCATACACAAAACCGGTCACTTCATCGTCTTTTTGATAAGGGGAATCTGTCCGCAGATAGTCATATATCTTCATTGTTCCGCAAAGACGCCCGCTCTTATCTGCATAGAGACAGATCGGATACTGCTCTCCAGGTGTTACAGTATGTTTCTGCTCTTTATAAGGCAACAACAAATCTTTTTCCAATCCCCAGTCTAAAAAAGCCCCAATCGGCGTTACTTCTTTTACCGTCATCATTGCAACTTCTCCCAATACCAGCATAGGCTCTCTTGTCGTTGCAATTAATCGATCTTTTGAATCCCGATAAATAAATACCGTAAGTTTCTCGCCTTCCTGAATAGATTCAGGAACCTGTTTGATTGGAAGAAGGACCTTCTCTTCTTTTCCCTCTCCCAGATAAATCCCGAATTCTGTCCGATTTATTACTTGTAGTGTTTGCTTTGTTCCAACCTGAATCATATCTTATTACCAAATCTATTATGAGTGATTCTGCTGCACGCTCATATTCCTTTCCTTTCTTTTTTCTAAACACTACTATCTTATCATATTCGTTTTAATATTTCCATTACATTTTTTTAAGAGCGTCTGTAAATTTATCTTTCCTGTGCCATCTGCGTTAAAACTTCTGTCATTTTCTCTTCTGCCGCCTGTGCAGTTCTTAAAAGTACTCCTATACTATAATTTTGAATAAAAGTATTTGCCGCTTCTCTGTCTTTTTCCGCAATTTTCTTCAGTATCCCTTGTACTCTTTCAAATTCGTCAAATAATTCCGCTTCATACGTTTTCCAGAAAATACAAAGTGCTTTTTCTTTTCCCATACACCCAGCAGCAGAAAATAAACCGCGGAATTTCCAATATGCACTTTCCTTATCATAATTAGAACCCCCAACTGCATATTTTCTTGGCATCTCTTCCACAAATGGATACAGAGGCATAAACGGACACCCTAACGGCGTTCCTACCGTCTGCCATATCATCCCCTCCAGTCCTTCTGGCATAGAAGGATCTAAAATCATAATATGACTTTCTGCTGTACGAGCCACACCAATCGGTCGTTTTGACAGTTCTTCCAATGGAGTTCCCTGATACCCAGCACGCAATACCTCTGCAACCATTTTTATTGTTATTTCTTCAGATGGTTCTAAAAACAGCGGATATTCTTTCTGACGAATTTCCTGCTTAAGTAAAGGAGTAAGCAGATGCTGAATCAGCCAAATCCGATCCACATTATAATAGGGATCCGGATTTTCACCGGTTTTTTCATAACATCCAAATGCACCGGCAAAATCAAATTTATTCTTATCTGGATTTAACAGCAGCTTTTTCTCTGTTACAAACTCATAGATTTTCTCACTGCACTTTACATTTTCTTTATCCTCTAAGTCAACTCCCCGAATCCGCATACAATTCGATACAGCCAGATAACATTCTTCTGGTACACGCACCGCTATCCAATGATGTCCAGAACCGATTTCCATATACCAAATTTCCTTTTCATCTCCTATGGCTATTCCATTTGCTTCTGCTGCCCCATACAGTTCCACATAACCTCCCAAACGCTCCACCGCCTCAAGGGCAGTTTCTGCCTGCGGAAGAATTAATGTAGGAATAATAGATTCCTCAATTCCAACCGCAACAACGGGATCGGCTGCCTTTGCTGCTTCATTTATTTCCATAGAGTTAGTTGCCGATATCATAAGATTTTTCTCATTAAATCCCCGTTCTTCAAAAAAATAGTGATCTCCTATCGAGCAGTCTGCTTCAAGACTGCCCTCGGCATCGGGA
>CAJUEI010000063.1 GCA_910585255.1 uncultured Lachnospiraceae bacterium | reverse complement strand
CAATAATATCCTCTCGTCCCGGTCCGTTCGATACCAAGGTAATCGGAACTCCAATCGCCTCTTCAATTGCATCAATATAGTCCCTGCACTCCTTTGGAAGTGCTGCATATTCCCGAATTCCCCGGATATCGCTTTTCCACCCAGGATATTTCTTAATCACGGGTTTTGCTTTCTCCAACAATACTGTAGCAGGGAACTCCGTCACTATTTCTCCTTCAATCTCATATCCCACGCACATCGGAATTTCATCTAAATATCCTAATACATCTAAAACCGTCAATGCCACTTCGGTAGCCCCCTGAATCCGACAGCCATATTTGGTAGCAACCGCATCAAACCAGCCCATCCGCCTAGGACGACCGGTAGTAGCACCATATTCTCCGCCGTCACCGCCGCGCTTCCTTAACTCCTCTGCCTCTTCTCCAAAGATCTCACTGACAAAAGCACCTGCTCCGACCGCACTAGAATAAGCCTTTACTACCGTAGTAATTGTTTTAATCTCATACGGCGGAATCCCTGCCCCAATTGCCCCATAAGCGGCAAGAGTAGAAGAAGACGTTACCATAGGATAGATTCCATGATCCGGATCTTTCAGCGAACCTAACTGCCCTTCCAATAAAATCCTCTTTTCTTCCTTAATCGCCTGGTGCAGATAGTGGGATACATCACAAATATAAGGCTTTACCATATCCCGATACTCTAACAAAGTCTGCAATACTTCTTCTGGTTTTAATGTCTCCTTATGATAGAGATGTTCAAACAGTACATTCTTAATTTCGCAGACCCGTTCTACTTTCTCTCTTAAATACTCCTCGTCAAATAGCTCACTGACCTGAAATCCAATCTTTGCATACTTATCGGAATAAAACGGAGCAATTCCAGATTTCGTTGATCCAAACGATTTTCCTGCAAGTCTTTCCTCCTCATAGGTATCCTGCAAGATATGATACGGCATTAAAATCTGTGCCCGATCGGAAACCAAAATCTTAGGAGTCGGAACTCCCTTACTCTCTAATTCCTGAATCTCCTGCAGCAAATATGGAATATTTAAAGCAACCCCGTTGCCGATAATACTTGTTGTATGCTGATAAAATACACCTGACGGAAGTAAATGCAGTGCAAATTTACCATAATTGTTGATAATGGTATGCCCAGCATTGCTGCCCCCCTGAAAACGAATAATAATATCCGATTCTTTTGCCAGCATATCCGTAATCTTACCCTTGCCTTCATCTCCCCAATTCGCTCCTACAACCGCTCTTACCATGTTAATATGTCCTCCATTCTGTTCTTTTTGTATACTAACGCTGTTTTATCTGGTAGTATACGAATCCTATCGGTTTTAGTATACCCGATTTTACCAGAGAAGTAAAATCATTTTTTCTTAGCGTTTCGATCAAATATAATTTTAATCTCTGTTCCCTTTCCTACTTCACTGACCAGTTCCATTTCAATTTGATGCTGTACTAGGATATGTTTTACAATGGCAAGCCCTAATCCTGTGCCTCCTGTAGACTTGGAACGGCTTTTATCCACCCGGTAAAACCGCTCAAAAATCCGCTCCTGGTGCTCTTTCGAAATGCCGATTCCGTCATCTTTTACAATCAGATAGATAAAATCTACATCATTTGTAACCGTAATACTCACCTTTCCGCCTGGATTATTATAGCGGATGGCATTATCACAAAGATTATAAATCAGCTCTTCCATCATATGATAATCCGCATAGACCACCTCTTTCATTCCAAACAACTGCATGGTAATCTTATGATCCCGGGCACTTTTTGAGAGCCAGTCCATACATTCCTTCGCACAGGCATACAGATCGACCTGTTCATATTCTATCTGCACCTTGGGACTGTCCAACTGGGATAACCGAATAATATCATCGATTAGTTTTAATAAACGGTTGGAGCTTTTATGAATTTCTGCCGCAAAGGCAACCGCATGCTCTGAAGTCGCCATTCCGTTTTCAATTAGTTCCGCATAACCGGAGATTGCAGTTAAAGGAGTTTTTAATTCATGAGAAACATTTGCGGTAAACTCCTGCCGCATCTTTGCCCCCTTTACAATATCAGTATGCTGCTTTTGTATCATTTCAATAAATGGCGTCAGTTCCTGATAGGCAATAACTCCCTTCTCATCATCTAGATGTCCTGCCATCTGCTCAATCGGATCTAACATACTCTTTGTCAGCAGATGTGCAACAACCGTACAGATTCCAAACATAAAAAGCATAACCAATATAATAAGCGGTATGGCTTTTATTACAATCCCCCAGATACTTCCTGCCTCTTTTGCCACACGAAGCACACTTCCATCTGAAAGCGGCAGTGCATAATAAAATGTACTCTCTTTTAATGTGGCAGAACGCCGAACCATCTGTCCCTCTCCTTTTTCCACTGCCTGCTCTACTTCCATTCGGTCAGCATGGTTGTCTAGCTGTTCTTTTTCTGCATAATTGTCAAATATCACGGTTCCATTGGGGGCAATTATCGTTACACGCAATTCATTAAATTTTTCCAAATAGTCCAACTGCTCCCTATGTTCTAATACACCGCTGTTTCCAAGCAGACAGGCATAGGTTTTTAAATCCTCAAAGATCTCCTGTTTAAATACCTGAAAAAAGATAACGGTAATCAGTGTTGCTGTCAATAGAGAAGATACCCCTGCTATCCACCAAAACTGCAGATTAATCTTCCTTTTCATACTTCCCATTTTTGCCCTTTACCCGTTACTGAAAACTTATAAAAAGTTATAAACTCTTATGTTTCATTCCTACTTCAACGAGTATGCTTTTGTAATGAATCCATTCATCTACTACTCACAAGTTCTTCTACTCTCCATAGGCGTAAATTCCTGACTAACGTATCAGTACATATCTGTGATAACTTGAAACGTGTTATACTTCAGATTGCTGTTTTAAAAACATTTCTCCATATTTTTTCAAATTTAAAGCAGCTTGATAGTCTCTATCCATTACGTTTCCACATTCACATTTATAAATACGGTCTGACAGCTTTAAATTTTTTTTCATACTTCCACAACAACTGCATAATTTAGAACTCGGAAAAAATCTGTCTGCAATAATTACTTGAATATGATTCCATTTGGATTTGTATTCAATCTGTCTTCTAAATTCATAGAAACCTTGCTGCTGGACTGCTTTGGATAAATGCTTGTTTTTCATCATTCCACTTACATTCAAATCTTCTATACATATAAAACTTGGTTTTCGCTTTATCATTTCAGATGTTGTTTGATGTAAGTAGTTCTGACGAATATCCATTAGCCTGTGGTTTAATTTTAATAATTCATTTTCTCTTTTTATAATGTTTTTTGTTTTATAGTAACATTCTCCTTTCTTATTTTTCTCATATTTTCTTGATATGGAACGCTGTAACCTGCGTTTTTGTTTTTCTAGTTTCTTTACTTTTTGAGTTTTATTTATATTCAAATAGTTATGCTCATCGGAACATATTGCCAAATCTTTAATCCCTAAATCAATTCCAATCCCCTCATTCAACGATGGCACAGCAGACTCTTCCTGTTCCATACCAACTGTAAGATACCAGTTTAACCCATCATACTTAATTCTAGGATTGTTATAGTTACAATCTGTAGGAATACGATTATGTTCTGCAAGACGAATCCAGTTTAATTTTTGTTTATTCTTCTTTTTACATGTTGCAAATCCTTCTATTTTTACATGTGTATCTGTAAACTGAATTTTTACACAATCCTGATAAAAAGATGGTGCGGTATGTTTTCTGCTTTTAAATTTGGGAAAGCCGGAAAGTCCTTTAAAAAATCGTTTATAGGCATTACAAGCATCTTTTATCGCTTGTTTTGTAACATTGTTCGATATAGAATTCAGCCATTCATATTGATCCATTTTCTTTAATTGAGTAAATTCTTTTCGCAGTTCTCCATCTGATATAAATTTCCCACTATCTTTATCATTCTCTTTTTCTCTGCTTAATGCCCAGTTATAAGCAAATCTGGCGGTATTTGCATATTGGAATAATTTTGTCTTCTGCTTATGATTCGGACAGAGCATTACTTTTATGGTTTTCATCATTTTCTATAAGCTCCTTTATCCTCTTTTTTGCCTTATTTGCACATTTCCCCTGCAATTTACAACAGAATATGGTAAGGATCTGCACCAAATCCTCTATAAGTTCTTCCTGTTCGGTTCTTTCTGTTGTATCAACAATTTCAACTTCACAGTCATACAATTCTGCAATGTATTCCATCAGTTCAAATCCAAATCTTGTCAGTCTGTCTTTATAAAGCACAACCACTTTCGATATCCTTCTGTTTGTCATGCCTTTTATCAATTCCTGCAACCCTTTTCTTTTGTAATTGATTCCAGAGCCAATATCCGAAATAATTTCAAATGGTTTTCCCTGTGCCAACAGATAGGTTCTCCTATTCTCTTTCTGCCGTTCCAAATCGTCTTTCTGTTTCGCAGAACTGACACGGCAGTAACCTACTGTTTTCCCTGTCTTTTTACAGATTTATGCAATATCTGATTGAGGTCGTCTTCGGAATAGTAACGATAACCGTTAGGACTTGTGTGATGCGGTTTCAGCTTTCCCGATTTGTCCCAGTTCCTTAAAGTCTGTGCTGTTACTCCAAGAAGTTCCGTCATCTCATGTATCGTGTAATATTTCATTTTATCACCTCTATACATAATGATAAGATATACTATTATAAAACTCAATCGTATTTTTATAATTTTTTATAACTTATTTTTAACTGTTAAATACCTTCTTCTATTATATAACCTACATTTCGAACCGTTTTAATACAGCCTCCTGCCTCCCGCAGTTTCTGTCTAAGGGTTTTAATATGCATATCTAAGGTTCTCGATTCTCCCTCAAAGTCAATTCCCCAAACCCGATCCATAATCCTTTCTCTAGAGAGTACCATTCCGGCATTAGAAATTAGAAATTTTAACAGCTCATACTCTTTATAGGTTAATTCACAAATCTCCCCTTTTACCAATACGACATGACGACCCTGATCCATTACAATCTCTCCCACCTGCATTTGTCCAGCTTCTTCTCTTTCCGTACCATCCATACTGCGCCGGAGCATCGCTTTTACTCTGGAAATTAATTCCATCACTCCAAACGGTTTTGTAATATAATCGTCTGCTCCAATATCTAGTCCTTTTACTTTATCTAGTTCCGATGTCTTTGCCGTAACCAAAATAATCGGAATTTTCTTAGTATCGAAACGGGATCGCAGCCGTTTTACAATAGAAAGCCCGTCTTCATCTGGAAGCATTACATCTAATAAGATCAAATTGGGAAGAGCCGTTTCTAACTGCCTGTAAAAATCTTTTGCACAGGAAAAACTTTCCACGGTATATCCGCTGTTTTTTAATGAAAATGTCTCTATTTCGCAAATATTCCCATCATCTTCTACAATATAGATTACTGCCATTGCCTTTTTTATCCTCTCCTTTTCTCTTTTATGCAAAATTTTATTCTAATCTCTATGGTAGCATATATTTTGCTTTATAGGAAAGATATTCTTCACGGAATATCGTATTTTCTCCTTTATCCAATGTGTCTAAATATTCATGCATATCAAATCCATTGGCATGAATCTGTATCAGACATACTGCAATATTCGAACAGTGATCGGCAACCCGCTCATAATTCGTTGTTAGATCCGATAAAATAAATCCCATCTCAATGGTGCACTTTCCCTCCCGAAGTCTTGTAATATGCCTAGACTTCATCTCAATATTCAGATTATCTACCACTTCTTCCAAAGGCTCTACTAACCTTGCCATTGTTACATCATCCTTAATAAATACGGTAACTGCCGTTTCTACAATCTCACGGATTGCTTCCGCAAATACGGAAATTTCTTTTATTGCATCCTCCGAAAAAGTCATATTTTTATCGTTCATCTCTTTTGCTGCCTCTGAAATATTAATCGCATGGTCGGAAATCCGCTCAAAGTCTCCAATACAGTGCAAAAGCATAGAAATCGTTCGGCTGTCCTTTTCTGTCAAATTTCTGCTGCTTAACCGCACCAGATAGGTGCCCAGTTCATCTTCATAGCGATCCACATATTCCTCCATCTTACAGACCTGTTCAAATTTCTCGGTACGATAAGACTGCAGCATATCCAGTGCCAAAATAATTGCCTCCTTTGAAAGCTCTGCCATTTTCGCTGCTACTGCCTTGCACTGCTGTACGGCAAATGCCGGCTTGTCTAAAAAACGTTCATCTAAAAGCTGAAACTCTTCTATATTGACAGGCAGTTCTTCCCCGTCCCGAATCGTCAGATAAGCTAACTTTTCTAATCCCTTTGAGAAAGGAAGCAAAATAAGAGTAGCTACTATATTAAATACACTATGGATAAAAGCAATTCCTGCTGCTCCTGCTGCCTGATCTAAAAATGAAAAATTTACAAATGTATTTAACAGATAAAAACTAATCATAAAAATCGCTGTACCGATTAAATTAAAATAAAGATGTACCACACTTGCCCGTTTTGCATTTTTGGTGGCACCGATTCCAGAGAGCAGTGCCGTAATACAGGTACCAATATTCTGTCCCATAATAATAGGCAGTGCTGTATCATAGTGAATGGCTCCTGTTACGCAGAGTGCCTGAAGGATACCGACCGAAGCCGAAGAACTTTGGATCACTGCTGTTAAAACAGCTCCGGCTAACAGTCCTAAAATTGGATTGGAAAACATCGTTAAGATATTGGTAAATTCCGGGATATCAGCTAAAGGCTTTACCGCTGCACTCATCGTATCCATTCCGGTCATTAACACTGAAAAACCTACTAAAATAGTCCCGATATCCTGTTTTTTTGCATTTTTAGAAAACAACAAAAAACTTACTCCAATTAAAGCCAGCACCGGAGAAAACGAAGAAGGCTTTAGTAATTGTATCCAAAGACTGTCTCCTTCCATCCCAGATAAACTCAATACCCAAGACGTAATTGTCGTTCCGACATTGGCTCCCATAATAATATTAATCGCCTGAGAAAGTCTCATAATTCCAGAATTTACAAATCCCACTACCATTACAGTAGTAGCAGAGGACGACTGGATCACTGCGGTTACTGCTGCTCCCAATAAAACACCTTTTATCGGAGAAGCGGTTAGCTTTTCTAAAATCCGTTCTAACTTTCCGCCGGATAATTTTGACAGTCCCTCTCCCATTGCATGCATCCCATAGAGAAACAATGCCAGACCACCAACCATAGACAATACATCAAAAATATTCATAATACACTCCTTTAGTATAAAATTTGTTCTTTATTATATTCTAAAATTGTAAAAAACAACGGATTGTTTTTGTAAAATCTGTGTAAAATTATAAGAACCCGCTTTCCCAAATCCATTTTCAGTGATAAGATAGAACTAGAAAAATAAATTAATCAATCTATGGAGGAACTATTTATGGCATTACATGTAATGGATGAAGCAAACCGTTGTCTTCAGTGCAAAGTACCGCAGTGTCAAAAAGGCTGTCCAATCGGAACCGATATTCCGACTGCAATCCGCCTTCTAAAGGAAAACAAATTAGACGAAGCTGGAAAGATGCTGTTTGAAAACAATCCGCTGACTACGGTCTGCAGTCTTGTCTGCAACCATGAAAACCAATGTGAAGGACACTGTGTACTGGGCAAAAAAGGGGCTCCGGTTCACTTTTCCACAATCGAAAACTATATCTCGTCCACCTTTGCCAATAAGATGACAAAAGGACCAGCCCCGTCAAACGGCAAACGAGTTGCTATTATCGGTTCTGGCCCTGCCGGCATCACCATTGCTATTATCCTTGCCCGCTATGGCTATCAGGTTACTATCTTTGAAGGCAAAGACAAAATCGGCGGTGTCCTGCGCTATGGCATCCCGGAATTCCGTCTGCCAAAAAGTGTATTGGATGATATCGAATATCGGCATCTGAATCTAAAAGGAATTAAAGTCCGCCCTAATACTACCATCGGCGGAGCAATTGGCATTGATGACCTATTCCGTGACGGCTATCAGGCAATCTTTATCGGAACCGGAGTATGGAAACCAAATACCCTGCATATCAAAGGAGAAACTTTTGGACATGTTCACTTTGGCATCAATTACCTAAACAATCCTGACAGTTATCGCTTAGGAGAACGTGTTATTGTAATCGGTGCAGGAAATGCCGCAATGGACGTAGCAAGAACTGCCATCCGTAAAGGTTCTCCTTACTTAACCTGCTTCTCTCTTACCAAAAAAGTAGCAGCCAGCGACTATGAGTTTAGTTATGCCCAATTAGAGGGAGTCCAATTCGAATATAATAAGCGTCCGTTAGAAATTACAGATGAAGGGGTCATTTTTATCGATGTAGAAGAGCACGAAGACGGCAGTTTTACCGATATAGAAGGCAGTGCAAAACTCTACCCAGCCAACAGCGTTATTATTTCTATCAGTCAAGGGCCGCAGAACCGTATTGTTAATACAACAGAAGGACTAAAAGCGACACAGCGGGGACTTTTAGAAGCAGACGAAACCGGTCACACTTCAAGACCTGGCATCTTTGCTTCTGGAGACGTTGTAAACGGTGCCCGTACCGTTGTAGAAGCCGTTGCACACAGTAAGATCGTAGCCGAATCCATGCACGCTTATATGCAAAGTTTAGACAAAAACGAATCTCATTCAGAAGCCTAAAAACCAATAGGACTGCTGCAGTCTTTTCTCTGTAACAGTCCTACATAAAAGAATCAAATATTTGTAAATTTTCACTCTTGTAGTTTTACCAAATATCAGCTAGAATAAGCAGGGATAAAATAAAACGTCCCTATTTTGGTAAACATACAAAAGGAGCAGTCTGATATGAAAACCTTAAAAAACTATTTGCTGATCACTCTAAGCATCTTTATTATGGCAATCGGAGTTTACTTTTTTAAATTCCCAAATAATTTTTCCTTTGGCGGTGTTACTGGTTTTGCGGTTATTGTTGCAAAAGTCTTTCCGATTTCAGCCAGTGACTTTTCTTCTCTGGCAAATATTGTCCTGTTAATCTTAGGAGTATTTGTATTTGGCAAAACTTTTGCGATTAAAACAACCTATGCCACTCTTATCCTGTCCGCATTTTTAACTGTTTTTGAATATGTCTTTCCTTTAGAAGCCCCTCTGACTGATGAACCGATGTTAGAGCTTATGTTTGCCATTGCCCTTCCGGCACTTGGAGCGGCAATCTTATTTAATATCGGTGCTTCCAGCGGAGGAACCGATGTACTCGCTATGATTTTAAAAAAATATACCAATGTTAATATCGGCAGTGCACTTTTCTTTACCGATTTAATTGCAATTGTATTTACCTGCTTTATCTTTGATATTAAAACCGCACTCTATTCCTTTGTCGGATTAACGATTAAATCCTTTTTAATTGACGGAATTATCGAAAATATCAATTTATGTAAAGCTTTTAATATTATCTGTGAAAAGCCAGAACCAATCTGTAACTATATTGTCCATGAATTAAACCGAAGTGCTACGATCTGCAAGGCAACCGGTGCCTATACCAATCGGGATAAATTCGAAATTATTACTGTATTAAAACGACACCAGGCCATGCAGCTTCGCCAATTTATTCATGACAATTCACCGGATGCTTTTATTATCATCTCTAACAGCAGTGAAATTATCGGAAAAGGATTTTTTACTATATAAAACCATATAAAAAAACATACCATAATCGTTTTGGTATGTTTTTTTATATTATGTTTGCTTTATTCCTATCATTTTTTATTTCATAATACGATCCAACTCTGCTACCAGACGTCCAATCTCCGGTTTAGAAAGCTGTGCATTTGCCCCAAGCTGAATTCCTTTCCGCTTCATATCGTCATTTAACAGAGAAGAGAAAATTACAACAGGAAGGTCTCTTAGCTCGGAATCATCACGGATCAATTTTAATAGCCGATGTCCGTCCATCAGCGGCATCTCAATATCAGTCACTACACAATGTACCTTCTCTTGTATGGTTCCTTCCTCTTTATACAGCATCAAATTATCCCATGCCTCCTGTCCGTTTACATTTTTTTGAATGTTGGTATAACCGGCTTTCTTTAAAGAGTCTAATATTAGCTGCATTAAAAGAGGAGAATCTTCAGCAATCATAATCGGTCGTTCATTTCGTGGTCTTCCTTCATATTCTTTGATATCCGAAACTTTCAGTCCTGTCTCTGGACTAATATCCGATACAATCTTCTCAAAATCAAGAATTACAATTAATCTTCCTTCCAGCTTTACAATACCGGTTGCAAGTGCCGTATCGGCTGTATTAATTGTCTTATCTGGCACAATAATATCTTTCCAGGATACCCGATGAATCCCTTCTACTTTATGTACACGAAATGACACATTTAAACGATTAAAATTCGTGATAATAAACATATCCAGATTCGGATTTTCCGAAGCAGGAAGTCCTAATACCTTTGCTAAATTAATTGCCGTAATCATTACATCCCGGGGCATAAAAACACCTTCAATACAAGGATGAGAATTGGGAACCGGTGTAATCGGCTCACTGGTTATAATCTCTCTTACTTTTGCTACATTGATGCCATAAGAATTATTTCCCACTTCAAATACTAATAATTCCAACTCATTTGTTCCACTTTCCAACAGGATATTGGTTTCCATCTCTATACCTCCTAGCAGATATTCTCAGTCTGTTACGATAACTTATTCGATACAGCCTGAATATTTGTACTATTTTTAAAATTATATCACATATTTATAAAAATTGGTATAGAAAGTCTAAAATAATTTTCTTAAATAAAATATAGTTCGACTATCTTTCGAAAATAATCCCAATATCCGGCACGCTCAACACTCCCATCATATAAGATATCGACACTTCCAACTTCGATCCCATCTAAATAATAGACGGCTCTTCCGGCAACCTCTCCCGCTGCAACAGGTGCCCTGCAGCTCTCTGGAAGTTCTAACCGCTTTTCAATCTGTGCCACATCACTTCCGTCTGTACTGAGATAAGAAAATCCTGCCCGATAGCGAATCGGTACAATCTTCTGTACTCCATCTTCCACTATGATCCATGGCAGTTCTTCCTGATTCTCATCTTTAAACAAACGGCAAACCCCATATCCATAAGTAAGCATTGCCTTTGCCTCCGAGAAACGTACCTTATAATCTGGTGCTGCCATTACTACTGCAATCAGCGAAATTCCGTCTTTTGTCGCCGTAGCAGAAAGACAATACTTTGCTAAACTGGTGCTTCCTGTCTTTAATCCATTGCAGTATTCATACTGCTTTAGCAGTTTATTGGTATTTGCCAACCCAAACTCACTGCTTCCCTTTTCCGTTACATGCACAATATTTTCCATCCAAATACTAGAATACTGATGAATCTGAGGATAATGTGTAATCAATTCCCTAGACATCAAAGCCACATCTTTTGCAGAAGTTAAGTGGGAAGATGATTCCGTAAGTCCGCAGCAGTCCTCAAAATGTGTCTCCGTCATTCCTAACCCTGCGGCACGCTCATTCATCTGACGGACAAATTCTGTTTCACTGCCGCAGAGATACTCCGCCATTGCCACACTGGCATCATTTCCGCTCGCTACCACAATACACTTAATCAATGTCTCTACGGTCTGTTTCTCGCCTTCCTCTAAAAAAACCTGTGAACCTCCCATTGATTTTGCATAAGCACTGGTCGTCACCTCATCCTGCAGGGTAATCTGTCCCGATTCAATCGCATCAAAAATTAATATCAATGTCATAATCTTTGTAATACTTGCCGGACTTACCTGTTCTGTTGCATTTTTTTCATAAATAATCGTTCCAGTACTTGCCTCCATTAACACCGCTGCCTTTGCCGTCACTCCCAAATCTGGATTGGTATCTGCCGCAATTATTGCCGCCGTCTCTCTTAGCTCCTCACTGTCTAACGAAGAAGTAATTCCCTCTGCCCGTACAGCGGACAGCCCTCCTAAATCCAACAGCAAACTTACTACCAATAAAAATGCTGTTATCGTAGATAAAATACTCTTTCTTTTCATCTTATCAATCCAATACTTGCATCTTTATAACCATTGTAGTAACCAAAGTGGAATTTTATGCTATTGGAATAAAGCAAAATTAAAATCTCTGCTAAATTTTAAAAATTCGATCACATCCAATTCAAAGATATCCACTACTTCCTTATCCGGCACTTCAATCGGCTGATCTAAATGCCGAAGGACGTGCTCTCCATCCGAAACCATCCCAGGCAGATTGATGTTATATTCTATAACACTCTCTCCTGTAACCAGATCTAACTTAAAATATATCCTAACCTGTTCGCTTTTTTCCAAGTTTAGCTGACTAATAGAAAGATTAAAAAATTCTGCCTCCGGCTCATGCCGCCTTTGAAAATCGATTCGAAAAGGAATCTCTTCTGTCAGCACTCCAACCGACAGATCGATCTGTACCTGATCTAACAGATGTTCGTTTCCTTTTAGATAACAAGCAGCCTGTATGGTCGTTTTGATTCCCTCTAATTCTGCCTTCGCTTCCACACAGCGAATCACATTGTTGTCATCTAAAGAAAGAAACAGATCTACCGTTTCACCACAGACCGAGCCGATTCCTTCTGCTAGTTTCTCCGGCAGCCCGCATCGGATATACCACTCTGCCAACTCCCTTGGAACAGAAAGCCGAAAGACACTGCAATTTTCATACGATCCGTTTACCCAGATCTGTTTGGTCTCACTCTCTTTCTCCACCAGAATCTGCCGCCAAAGTTCCGGTAGTCTTCCAGCATATTCTTCTAAAAATGCTGGAACAATATTGATTTTCTCTAACTCTTCCTCCGCCGGAAATATCACTGCTCCCTCAACCGAAGGATCTTCTTTAGGCAGTATCAGCTTTTCTCCCAACATAGTATAGAGAAGAGAATCTCTATACTGCTCCTTTATCCTATCAGAATTCATCCTTAAATAACTGCTGTGAATCTGCGGAATTCGTACAATCAGTTTTTCTTTTGTCAGATACTGTTCTATCTGCAGCCCGCCAATCCCTGCAATCTGATAGTCTGCCTTATTAAAATATTTTTGTTCGTCTTTTTCAAGGGCAAACTGATACTGTATACTAGAAGCTGTCATATCGATCTGCTCCATCCAAAAAAGCCCGTTCTTCCATCTATCTATATGGTTCTTTCCCCCCATATCAGCGTCTAACTGCTCAAAATTTACATATCCCTCTTGTTCAATATCCCCGTCCTCTATAAGCCGAAGCAATGGCTCAAAGGTCTCTCTCTGTTCCAATGCCTCTTCTGTCAGCCGCTTTAGTGCCGCAAGTACTCTTGGCTTTTGTCTGCCCCGATCCCAAATTCGAAGACCTGCTGTCATACCCAGTATCACTGCTGTTCCTGCCAAGAGCAGCAACACAATCCGTTTCCATGCAGACCACTGCTTCCATTTCTTCTCTATCCCTTTCATCTTTCTCCCCATGCCTTTCGCATTTTATTTAATAAATGCTTCTCCCTATACCTATTTTACCTGTTTTTTTACCGTACTAAGAATCTGCCGATCTTTTCCTATCTGGTGCACTTCTACCCAATCTCCGCTTTCCACAGATCTGTCATATAGTTTAATCTGAAAGGAATTCATAAACTCCTGACGGACTTCCTTCCCATTTATTGTTACCACACTATATTCCGTAAAGTTTCTGCCTCGAATAAAAATACCATCCTCTTCCTCCAAAACCGAAAAGATCTGAATCGGCTCCGTTCCCATTAAAAGTTCAGTCGGCTGATAAGGATTTTTTCCGTCATAAACCTCCTGCTCTCCATATAACATATCATATTCTAACAACTCCAACCCGTCTAAATAATCTTTTCGTCCCTCAAATAACTGGTGATACTTTGTCAGAGTTCCGTTTTGATAGCCCAAAAGCTTCATTACATAGGCGGAAAGCTGATAGGCTTCCAAATCCCGATCTTGTTTTTCTAAAGAATAATTGCTCCAGATTACATATTCTGTCTGATAAATCGATCCATTTTCTAAATCATCCTCTTCAAATCCAAATCCCGGCAAATGATCCCCATACAAAATCAATACCACCTTTTCTGGATAAACCTGCAGCATGGTAATCAGATCATGCAGAAAAAGATCCATTTCGTAAATTTCATTTACATAGTATTCAAATGCATTGTTCTGCTCCGTCTCTGCAAAACCAGATACTTGAATTTGAGGGTGTTCTAATTTTTCAGTCGGATAACTTCCATGTCCCTGTACGGATATGGTATAAATTACATCTCGTCCCTCTGTACTTTTCAATGCCTTTCGGATCTCTCCAATCAGTACTTCATCCTTTGCCCATCCAATCGGTGTGACCTCCCGAATCCGCATATACTCCATTGAAGTAAATGTATCAAACCCTAACTGAGAAAATACCTTATTTCTTTCATAGAAAGTTCCTTCATTATTATGTATCGCATGTGCAGAATAACCAAGTTCTTTCATATTATAGGCAAGACTCTCACAGGTAGTCTCCTGTAAAATCGTCTTATAAGGATACTCCCCCGGTCCAAAAAAGTCCAAATTCATTCCGGTAATTACTTCAAATTCGGTATTTGCTGTTCCTGCTCCAACCGAAGGAACTTGTAAAAACCCGGATGTATACTGCTCCTTTAATGCCGTAAATGTAGGAAGCGGCTGCTCGGAATACGTAATTCCCTTTACATAAGAAGGATCGAAAAATGATTCCAACTGCAGATAGATTACATTTGGGGCTTCTTTCTGTTCCACTGGTCTTTCATAGCTGTTTGGATTGTGGATCATTGGTCTATCCTCCACCTCCTCTAATAACTCCTCTATACTGTCTTCCGAATAGTCTTTGGGTTTATTAATCCCAGTATTTATCAGACTGCTACTAAACCCGTAGGGAAAACCATAGTCTCGAAATGCCTGGTTAATATTTCCGAAATTTTTTGCCAGCAAGTTGGTCTGTATCCCAGCCCAAGTCAGCCACCTTACTAAAAGAAACAAAAAAATTATATACGCCATACCCTTTTTCCATACAATCCGCTCCTGCTTTGGCAGCTTAAAAAATAAAAAAAGTAATCCTGCCAAAACAGCGAAAAGAAATCCTCCCAGTAAAAAAAGCTGTATATTAGAAAAATAACGATCTAATAAAGCAACCGCATACTCAATCAGCCGCAGATCGACTGCCGTAAAAGGAGTAGTGCGAAAGACCAATAAAATACTGTTGATCAGTCCCATTCCAATCCACAGTGCCGTCAAAAAAGAAAAAACAAATATCCTTCGTTTTACTAATAGTGCTGCTGATAAAGTAAACGCAATAATAAGACTGTTATAAAAAAATACAAGCGGACGCTGAAGCAGATACTGTCCCGCCGCAATAGGCGACTTTCTGCTCAATGTCTCCACAGCCAAATTGCAAAGCATCCCCAAAACCAAACAGCAGCTATAGGGATTTTGAAATATTTTCTCCAACCAGCGTGTTCCCTTTAAATTAAAATATTTCATTCTCTTTCTCCATCTATCCAATAAAAACCATTACATATACTTTTTTCTTCCTTATGCAATAAAATAAAAAACTATAACGTATGAGTTTTCTTTTCCTCACACGTTACAGAACGATTTTTCCTATTACATCTGTGTATTTTCAATATTTTGCCGTCCCATTTTTTGTAATAATCCATTTAATAAAAGATCCCTTTGCTGCGGGTGTTTTAGAAAAGGTATAAGCTGCAAGAAAGCGTGTCTTTGCCTCCTCCATCTTTTTTAGATCATTGCCATACATCGTTGCAATAGACTCTCCCTTCTTTACGGCATCTCCTATTTTTTTATGAAGCACAACACCGACTGAGCGATCAATCTCGCTCTCCTTTGTCTCTCTTCCGCCTCCCAAGATAAAAGAAACCATTCCGATCTCGTCTGTTTCAATCTTTTCTACAAATCCGCTTTCTTCCGCCAAAATTTCCATCGTAATAGACGCCCTTGGAAGCAGGGATGGGTCTTCTATTGCCCTGGCATCTCCGCCCTGAGCCGTTACAAATTCTTCTAATTTTTTTAATGCCTGCCCGTCTAAAATGGTCTGATGAAGACATTGCCTTGCCTCTTCTACATTCTGTGCATGTCCCACTCCTACCGCCATATAAGAACCTAAAATCAAACACAGTTCCAACAGATCTGCCGGTCCGTTTCCCTTTAATGTATCAATCGCTTCCTTTACTTCCAAGGCATTTCCAACTGCATAGCCAAGCGGCTGGTTCATATCGGAAATAATCGCTACGGTTTCTCTTCCTGCATTGGTTCCAATCTGTACCATCTCTCTTGCTAGTGCAACGGCATCGGCTTCTTTTTTCATAAAAGCACCGCTTCCGGTTTTGACATCTAATACAATTGCATCTGATCCCGCTGCCAGTTTTTTGCTCATAATACTGGAAGCAATTAAAGAAATCTGATCCACCGTTGCAGTTACATCCCGCAGGGCGTATAGTTTTTTATCAGCAGGAGCTAGGTTTGCGGTCTGTCCTATAATTGCTATTTTAATGGCATTGACCTGTTCAATAAATTGTTCTGGTGTTAAATTAGTAGAAAATCCAGGGAAACTCTCTAATTTGTCAATGGTTCCTCCGGTATGTCCTAAACCTCTTCCTGACATTTTCGCTACGGGTATGCCCAGTGCCGCTACCATTGGTCCAAGTACAAGAGAGGTTTTATCTCCAACTCCTCCGGTGCTGTGTTTATCTGCTTTTTTTCCTTCAATAGCGGAAAGATCTAAGAGTTCTCCGCTTTCTGCCATTGCTTTTGTCAGATATAGTGTCTCTTCTTCTGTCATCCCCTTAAAATAAACTGACATTAAAAATGCTGACATCTGATAATCCTTAATTTCTCCGCTGATATAGTTTTGAATCATCTCGTCAATCTCTTCTTTTGTCAGAGTACCCCCATTTCTTTTTTTTAAAATGATATCATACATTCTCATATCCATTTCCCTCACAATCTCTTCCACGATATTCCCGTTCTTTTTGCATTATTATAGCACGTTCCATTTATAAATAAAAGGGGTTGCTTTTGAAAAGATCTTATTTTGATGGGGAATAGGAAGAGAAGAGTGTGTAAACTGGAGGGCAGAATGGGAAAGTAGTCTCTTGTTCGGACGTCAAGTGATTCCTTGTTTGGATATTAAGTAATCTCTTACTCGGATGGTCAAAGGAAGTCCCCCAACCCACCGCTTTCGTCTTCACGGCTTAGAAGCGGGGGACTTTCTTGATAGGTTAAATATTTGTTTAACTATTTTGTTTCCTTTTTTCTTAAGTTCTCACCTATGGGGACGATCAGCAGCACCAGATTCAAAATCAATGTCGGGGTCAGTTCCATTGCATCGTCTCCTCTGATATTCTAAAAAAATACACTTATCGCAGAGCTTCCATCATTGATAACTTGCTTTGCTGCTTTAAGGCTCCTGTT
>CAJUEI010000062.1 GCA_910585255.1 uncultured Lachnospiraceae bacterium | reverse complement strand
ATAAAAAATACAGGTGATAGAATAAAAGAATATAATATATTAGTAAAATTATATTTTAAATTGCGAACCAGTATTTCCCCATTTTTGTTAAACCCTCTTGCTATATCCCAATAATATAATTCATCATTATAAACTTGTAGGATCTTTGTAAAATCAGCAAAACAAAATCGTACCATTACACTAAAAAGAAATAAAAAAAACAAAATTATCACAAATGTTTTTTCCTTCTTTATAACACCTGTTATCTTTTCCTTCCAGCTTGTCATTATGATATAGCTCCAATCCTATTTTTTATCTTTTTTCCGGTTTCTTCCCAAGTCCACAACCTTCTTACTTCATCAGCAGCAACTAATCCCTTTTTCTCTGCTTCTTCCTGATGTTCATATACATATCGCAACAAATAAATCAAATGTTCTTCACTTGGGTTTGCCCACTGAAATCCTTTATAATAAGGACATTTCGCCTGTGCATCAATTAACTTCTCTACTTCTAATAAATAGGCATTATCAGAATGAAGAAATTCTGTTTGTGCACTCCAATTTGTAGCAATTACCGGCTTTCCACATGCCATAGCTTCTAAAATCGGCATCCCCCAGCCTTCTCCTCTTGTTGGAAGTACAAAACAATCTGCGGAACGATATAATGCCGGCATCTGATAATCTGTTATTTCCATATTGTATAAAAAAACAATTTCGGCACTATCAGACGGCAAATCTAATTTTTTAATCTCCTTTTCTATATCAATACTGCCGTCTTTATTAAAAATCTTACACAATAATATCACCTCATCTTTTTGATTAAATGCCTTCGCATATGCATTTAATAAAATCTCGGGTGCCTTTCGTTCTCCCCATTCAAACACCGATAAAAACGTATATTTTGTATGTTTTTTATAAGATTTTATCTTTATATTATAATAATCTGGATCAATTCCTAACGGCATAACATAAATCGGTACTTGTACGCCACTGTTTTTAAAAGTATCCACATTAAATTTAGAAGGGACCCAAACTTCATCCATTTGATTTGCCTGTTTTACCCATTCTTTAGGAATTCCGGTTGTCTCTAACATGGTATATCCAATTTTATATTTACCGGTATTCCTTTTCAATACATCCCCTTGTCCATATACAACCTGCGGATAATCCTTGCGAAAAGAACGCCCTCGAATAATATTAATAATATAATGATCACTTAATTCCGGTTCATTTACCGGAAAAGGAGTTCCTTCTCCATAGACATACTTATATCGAATATCCACTTTCAATTTATCCAATGCTAACATCATATTTTTCGCAGAAACGGCATAACCCGTTGGAAAATTGACAATCGAATTCCATGCCATTCCTATCTCATATTTTTGTTCTAATTTTTCCGACCATATTTTTTTAAAAATCTTCTGAGATTTTAAAAACATATCAGAAAAATTTACCTGATTTACATCGGTTGAAACATTCTGATAATGAATTAGTGTAACCTCTCCACAGCAAACCGACTGATATCCCAACTCGCGGGCAGCTAAACAATAATCGGTATCCTCAAAATAAGAAAAAAACTTTTCATTCAAATTAGGCAGTTTCTCCAATAAGGCTCTTTTAATATACGCACATGCAAAAACAACTCCTTCTACTTCTCGATTCTCTGGAAACTGACCAATCTCTTTTTGTCCTCCTCCAATTTGCTGTCCCCAATAGGTTTCTGGATAGATATAAGTTCCGGCATGAAGAAATTCTCCTTTCTCATTTACCAAGCGGCACCCGACAATCCCTATTGTCTCTTTTTGATAAGCTGCTTGATTTAACTTCTCCAGCCAATCGGTCTGCTCAATAATAATGTCATTATTCATTAATACAATATCCCCATCTTTTATTCTTTCTAAAGCAGCATTATTTCCTTTTACAAACCCTAAATTTTCTTTATTCTTAATCAAGATAATCCAATCTAACTGCTCTAAATATGCGATTGTACCATCTTTACTTCCATTGTCTACCACTACTACCTGATAATCTTGATAATTTGTTTGTTCTTTTAGTGATTTTAAACATTTTTTTGTATACTCTAATCCATTCCAAGTCAATATAATGATGGTTACTTTTGTATTCATCTCTATCCCCTCTTATCTATTTTCTGCATACTAAATAATAATCCTGTGCCCCATATAGCTGTTCATTGATTTTAACAGCTATTCTCTTTACTTCTTCCGGCATATCCTCCGAAATTAAAATTTTATATTCTTCTGGAAATTCATCCGTAAATTGAATTGGATCTACCCGAAATCCTGCCGTTTCTGCCAGATATCTTAAAAATGCCGGATGCACGGGTTTGGTATGAGTCGGATCAATATAAAATCCATAACAAAAAATTCCTAATGTCAATGGATTTACGGTTTCTATAATTAAAATCCCATCCTGTTTTAATTTTTTGCAGCTTAATTCTAATAACAGCTTTTCCTTTTCAAGATCTAAATGTTCAATCATTTGACTTGTAAAAATTCCTTCTATCGAAGAATCTTCCCGCTCTTCTAATGCTTCAATACAATCCTTTAATGTAACATCTAATCCTTTTGACAAGCAAATTTCTACCATATATGGATTACAATCCACTCCGCTGCAGGAAATTTGATGTTCCGTTAATAATTCCAGCATCTCCCCTCTGCCGCATCCTAAATCTAAGATATTTTTCCTGTCTTTATAATAATCCACATATCTCTCATTTCTTCTTCGGATTTCTTCCCTGGAACCTCGAAAATAATTCTCAAAATCTAAATACCACTTATCCCATTCTTTTGCCTTATTTTCTCTAATTTCTTTGCTTTCAATCTTTAATACTTGATATAATTCCTTTATTTTTTCTGTTTCCCAATCATTTTTCTCCTCGATTTGATCTATTTTAAAATCATAATCGGTCTTTATTTTCATGATCTCCAAATCATAATTTGTTTTTATTTGCTCTATTTCCAGCTTGTGATCGGATTCCATTTGTTTTCTCTCTTTATCACAATGAACCATCATTTCTTTTAACTTCAAATCATACTGTAACTTGAAATTAGAAAGCATCTCCACACTATTTTTCTGCAGACTTTTATTTTTTGCCAATAGATATTTTACTATTTCCTGTTCTGTATTTAAGACTCGAACAGCGTGTGCATTAAATACCGTCTGCTGCTGCATTATATCAAAAAGATACCAACGGCATAATTTACGAATGATTTTTTTTAATACAATTTTGATTTTCCGAAACTTTCCGCAGGCATCTATTGTTCCGTCTGCAGAAATTTGATAGGTTATATTGGCTTTGATTAAATTTTCTTGCAGTTCCTTTAAAGCATAATCCAGATCATACTCATTCAGATTTTCGGTAAATTCGCTTTTATCACCAAATATCAAATAATTATTAACACTATTCATTGCTGTCTCTATATCTATATTTTTAAAGTTAAAGTTTAAAAACTTTACCATACCGTTATCCTCCTGGCAGTTCTGATTTTTCAATTTACTTTGGCAGTTTCCAGCAGTGGCTTAATCTTGCCACTCCTACATCTTCTATCATAGAACCTATTTCAAACTGCAATACTTCTCTATAATAATCTACAGGAATTCCATAATCCGATTCAATCGCAGCATCCAATAAATAATGCCCCTTCATTAAATTTAATTCCTTTATTTTTATACTGACGCTTCCGTCTTTTATTAAATCAAATGGTTCTAACCGATCAATTCTGGTATTTGTTCCATAACACTGCAGTCCGTCTAAACGAAAAATACCGATTCCAAATACTGCATGCTCTACTTTTTCTTTTACAGAAAAATCAATTTTAATTTCTATCTCTTCTCCTGTAGAAAAAAACAGTTGTTCTTTTCCTTCTTTATTTAACATACACACATTACAAATTTTTGCTTTTTTATTTCCCCATCTCTTTTTCTCTGCTGGTTCTTCTATAATCTTCTCTTCCGTGCTCTCTTTTTCTTCTTTTTCTTTCTTTTCCTTTTTTTCTTTTTGCATCATTAGTTTTAGTTCTAGTTCTAATTCATGATTTGCTGTTTTTTGTCTTTTTTGTTCCATATAATCTAAATAATTCATATGAACGATTCGTGGGATTCCTTCCTCTTTTATTATTCCTTCTTGTATCCATATACTTCTCTCACAAATCTGCTCAATCTGTCCCAATGAATGAGAAACAATCACTATCGTAGTTCCTGCCTGCTTAATTTCTTTTAATTTCTGGAAGCACTTTGCCTGAAAAGCTGCATCCCCTACCGCTAAAATTTCATCAATCAGCAAAATATCTGCATCTACATGAATTGCTACAGAAAAAGCCAGCCGCATATACATTCCAGAAGAATAAGTCCTTACCGGATTATCAATAAATTCTTCTAACTCTGAAAATGTAATAATCGATTCCATTCTTTGATAAATCTCTTTTTTTGTTAAACCAAAAATAGATGCATTAATATAGATATTCTCTCTTCCACTCATATCAGGATGAAAACCAGCCCCTAATTCAATCAGACTGGACACTCTTCCTTTCATTACAATACTCCCGCTATCTGGATACATAATCTTTGTCAATAATTTCAATGTGGTACTCTTTCCGCATCCATTTTCCCCTATTAAGCCAATCGCCTCTCCCTTTTTTACCTCAAAACTAATTTCATTTAAGACTATCCGTTCCTCATACTTTCTGCGGTTGCAAAAAAGCAGCTTTTCCTTTAAGGTATAACCCTTATCATAATAAATCTTAAAACTTTTTTTCACTTGTTTTACTTCTATTGCATTTTCCGCTTTCATTATAATTCCTCCGCAAAATGTCTCTTTAATCTTCCAAAAGAAACTACCCCTATCATAAATAACAATATCCCCAGTAAAAATGCGTGTAATAATGTTTCCAATTTAGGAACTTGTGCATAATATAAAATATCACGATATGCTACCATAACCGGTGTTAATGGGTTCATCTGAAAAATCATAAGAATTTCTTCCGGTACTTGCTCTACCGAATACATTACAGGTGTTAAAAACTGCCATGCCATTGCTACAATCGCAAGAATATATTCAAAGTCTCTAAGATAAACGGTAATAGCAGAACTCAGCATTGCCACACTTAATGCCAAAAGATACTCCACAAACCAAATCAAAGGCAGACAGCATAACGCCATTAGATTTATAGGATGAGCACTCACAATCAAAACCAAAAAAATAACAAGAAAACTAAGAAGCATATTGACAAATTGACTTGTTACAAATGAAATAGGTAAAATTTCACGAGGAAAATAAATTTTCTTAACCAGCTCCTTTTGTGACCAAATACAGCTTGCTCCTCCCGTCAGTGAAGTAGAAAAAAAAATCCATGGCACCAGTACTACAAATAAAAATAAATAATATTCTTCAATTCCAGACCTCATAATTAAAGAAAATACCATGGTATAAACCACCAACTGCAAAAGCGGATTAAGAAACGTCCATAAAAATCCTAAAATAGAGCCTTTATATCTTCCTTTTAAATCTCTTCGTACTAAACTCACTATCATTTCTCTATAAGAATAAAGTTCTTTTATTAAGCTTATCATATTCCTTCTCCATCTATTCTTTGTATCTTTTCTATATTCCTTTTAATCTTTTTCATCCCTCATTTCAATGATTTGTCTATATTGAAAAAGCAGCCGATTCCATGAATAATTTGCTTTTATATATTCCATTTCTCTCTTTGCTTCCTGTTTTTTTCTATCTGTGTGTTTTGTCTGTAACTGGTACTCTACTTCTTTTCGAAAAGATGCATAATCCGAATAAATTCCCGGTATATTACAGCGAACACAATGCCCTTTTAATACCTCACATACTCCATTCACTAATACAGCCGTTCCAAGTGCCATTGCTTCTAATACGGCAATCGATAAACTTTCATATTCGGACGGCATCCAAAGTGCTTTTGCCCCTCCAATCGCATTGTATTTTTCCTGTTCACTTAAATAACCTGCAAAAATAATATCTGCACGTTCTGGTATAGCCATTGCAGCTTTTCCTGCCAAAACCAATTTTAATTCTTTTCTGTTATCCTGTTCTTTTTTATAACGTATAAAATACTCAAACATCTGCCGGCAATTTTTCCCCTGATCGATTCTTCCTATATAAAGTAAATACTCCCCTTGAATCTGATATTTTTTTCGAAACGATTCTGGATCGATTTGTTTCGGCACTTCTATCCCCATTCCTATTACCTGACTTGGAATATTCTGATTTTGAAAAATTTGGTGAACAAATTTTTTTTCTTCTTCTGTTAAATAAATAATAGCTTTTGGAGAAGTAAAAATCTTACGATAGATTAAAAAATAAATATAAGGCTCCTGATGTGCGGTAGGAATCAAAATACTTTTCCAAGCTACTTTTGGCAAACCTTTCCAAGTCAAATAATATAAATATGTTACAAATAAAAATCTATCATACTCCTCTTGTCTTTCTTCCATATAATCTAACAATTCCGGTGCATACGGTCCCTGTTCTTTCACCCAAATCCGTTCTAACCATTCAAATTCAACCGGCAATATACGAATCATTTTACTTAAAACCCGAAACCAGTTTAGATTTCGGACTTTTGTAACCGGAAACCGCCGAACCGTCACTCCGTTAATCTTTTCTATTCCACAAGCATAACGATTTTCCCAAGTTTGATATTCTTCTGCACAAGTAGTCAAAACTTCCACCTCATAATACCGGCATAACCGTTCTGCTAACATTCTTGTATAATATTCGGAACCCCCATTTACTTCTGTCCCATACCTCTGATTGATAATAGCTATTTTTTTCTTCCCCATAGCATCCAATATCCAAACTCCTCTTTTTTCCTAGTTCTGCATTGATTTTTATATCCGCTTTTTCCTAATTTCTTCCATTCGCCTGTCTATTTTTTCTGCTGCCTGTTCTACACTCAACACCTGCCGAATTTGCTTCTTTGCCTTTTCTGCCATCTCTCTGCCAAACTCCCTGTCCTCTGCCAATTTTTTCATATATTCCGCTGCCTGCTCTAAATCCGCATCTGCCCAGTGTTCTCCCTTTCGAAAAGGTCCCTGATCTTCCTCTATCTCTACTAACGAATAATCTACCATACAGGCTATCTCAGAATTCATAAACTCTGTATTAGAAGACCAATTCGTAGCTATAGTCGGAATCCCCAAAAACATTGCTTCCGCCAGCACCAGACCAAATCCCTCTGCCCGATGCAAAGACACCACTGCATCTACACAGGCAATTAAACTATTTACCCGTTTTTTCTCAAAAGTATCTGCAATCATATAAATTGTCTGATATCCGCAAAATAAATCCTTCCACTTTTCAGTCTCTTTTTTCTCTGACCAATCTCCTTTTATTACTAAGCCAACTTTCCGATTTTCTATTGAAAAAGCCTTTTGAAATGCTCGAATAACGCCAAGAGGATTCTTTCTTTCTGTAATACTATTGGAATCATACATCATTAAAAATAGAAATGCTTCTTCCGGCAAACCAAACTCGGATCTTCCATATCCTTCTTCCAATTCCGCCTCCATCCCATAAGGAATCGTATAAACCGGAAGCTCTGTCTTTTTACGAATACTGCGGCTTGTAAATTCTGATGGAGTCCAAATTTCATCCATCCCCTGAAAACATGGAAGCCACTCTTCTGGAAATTCTTCCAATTCCCACAGCCAAAAGCCAATATTATATCGTCCATCCCATATGCTTCTATCCATCTGCAGCCATGCTATTCCCCATTCATGCGGATTAATATGAATCAAATTTACATTATAGAGACATTTTTTCTTAATATAAGTATCCCAGCTAGAATCCGTCTGCCGAAGACTGCCTGCCTGCTGATAGTTATAAATTATAAATGGATAATGACTATGAAAAAGAGAATTTGCTACTAAACGGCAGCTTTGTCCTAACCCGGTTTCTGCCCGAATACTGCCAATTAAATTAATACCCTCTGGATACATTCCCTGCTGATAAGACTGCCGCTGCCATACAGTCTGCTTTTTATAGCCGCTTTGAATGATCCTCTTTTTTATTTTTTTTAACCAAGACAGAGGAAATAACTGCAGTAAAATCGGTTTGCAGCGATACGCCCACCGGACGATCCAGTTCTCTACCATCCAAATTCTCCTTCTTTCTGTTTTCTCAAACAATTGTTACAATAACTCCTGACAAACCTCCCTGATTTGATGAATCATCTTTTTCATAGAAAATTCCTCTTCTACCCGCTTTCTGGCTGCTTCTCCCATCTGCTTTCTTTCCTTAGGATGCAGAATCATCCATTCCATTGCCCGATGCAGGGCATATTGATTTCCTGGTTTCACCGTCAAACCAGTTATCTGATGCAAACTAACATATGGCACGCCGCTTGGCAGCCAAGTATTAATAACCGGCTTCCCATACGCCATTGCCTCTATCTGAACCAGTCCAAACGCTTCACTTTTTGCTATAGACGGCAATACTAATACATCACACTTCCGATATTCTTCCATCACCTGCCGATCGGAAAGATTCTCTTTAAAACAAATCTGACCGGATAATGCTTCCTGTCCCGCATATCTCCTTATTTTCTGCTTTAAACTGCCATTTCCGACAATAATCAATTCTGCCTGTTCTAATCCCCTCCATGCCTCTATTAAAACATCACACCCTTTATAATAAACCAGTCTGCCTACAAATAAAAAACGAACTCTCTTATTTTCCTGAATCTTTCTATTACCCTCTTGTTCCAATTGTGGCTTTTCTCTATAAAAATATTGATAACTATCTTCTTCGATTTCCTTCCGCAGCCCAAATGGAATAATTCTGCACTTATTCTGATATGCTTTTAAATACTGTGACCCCTCAATATGCCCTTTTGTCGCTACCAAAATTCGATCCGCTTTTCGCAAAAACCACTCCATTAAAGGACGATACAGCACCATCCATTTTTTCTGCCGGACAATATCGCTATGCCACCATACAATGATCTTCTTATCTCGAATTCCAGAAAGAAAATAAACCAAATCTCCAATTGGAAACGGCATATGAAAAAATAAAATATCCCGATCTTTCGCTTGCCTTCGAAATTCCGAAAATACTTTTAAGGAAATCGGAAGATTTCCTAACATCATCCAACTCCCAGCCCTTGTTACCAAAACACCATTCACTCTTTCCTGAATTGTTTTGCTTTTCTCACTACAGACTAATACTTTCATATCGGTACTTTGACACAGACCTTCTGCTATCTGCCGAACAACATATTCCACTCCGCCTGTATAGGGATAATACAATTTATTGATCTGTAAAATTCGAATTTTCCTTTTTTGTCCCATCCTCTATCCCATCTTTTCTTTTGCTGTTTTTATCAATACCATTCCTGCTCTCGCCAGCTATTTAAAACTTCTTCCAGCGTAACTTCCAAAGGTATTTTTCTCTCCCATCCAGTCGCTTATTTTAACTTTCTAATATCCGCCTTTATAACAGAAACATCTGCCGGACGCAGCTTTGCCGGATCTATTTCAATCTGTATCGTTTTCTTAGACAACCGTAAAATTTTTTCTAATATTTCAGCAATAGAACAGGCTTCTCCGCTTCCTACATTATACGTTTCTCCTGCCTTTCCTCTCTGTATCAATAATGCATAAGCACGAACAATATCCCTTACATCTGTAAAATCCCGCTTTGCGGAAAGATTTCCTACTTTTATTACAGCTTCCTTCTTTTCTGCCTCTATCTCCGCCACTTGTCTGCAAAAATCAGAAATTACAAAAACCGAACTCTGCTTTGGTCCGATATGATTAAACGCACGAACCATTACAATTTCCATCTGATAGGCGTCCACATAAACCTTTCCCAGCATATTTTGACAAACCTTTGTTACTGCATAAAGATTCTTTGGATAAACAAAACTTTCCTCTGTTACCGCCTCTCCTTTGATTTGTCCATATTCTTCACTGGAACCCACTAATAAAATCCGCACTTTTTTCTGCATCTTTCGAACAGCTTCTAAAATATGCACACAGCCTTTTATATTTACATCTAACGTAAGATCTGGATTTTTCCAAGAAAGAGCAACTGAACTTTGTGCCGCCAAATGAAAAATATAATCCGGTTCTATCTCAAACAATACATGTTCAACTGCTTTTCTATCCAAAATATCCAAATCTAAGCAGACAATCTTCTCCATCTGAACAGTTTCCTGTTCTAACTTTGTTGCAAATACCTCCCATTTCCAATCCTTTTTTAGATGCTCTACCAGATAACCACCTACAAATCCCGCTGCTCCTATCACTAATGCTTTCATTCTTTATATTTCCTTTTCTTGTTTCACTCGCTCCAAATCCGCATCCACCATTCGTTTCACCAATTCCGAAAATGAAACCTCCCTCTTCCAGCCTAACTGTCTCTCTGCCTTCTCTGGATTTCCAAGCAAAAGCTCCACCTCAGCAGGACGAAAATACTTAGGATTTACAGCAACCACCACTTTCCCTGTCTCTTTCTCTATTCCCACCTCCTGCTCTCCCTTTCCCTGCCATACAATCGTTTTCCCAATACAGGCAAATGCCGTATCCACAAATTCCCGTACCGTCCTCGTCTCATTCGTTGCAATCACATAGTCCTCTGCCTGCTCCTGCTGCAGCATCAGCCACATCGCCTTTACATAATCACTCGAATGTCCCCAATCCCGTTTCGAATCTAAATTACCCAATTCGATTCTCTCCTGTAATCCATACCAAATCCTTGCTACCCCATCTGTAATCTTTCTGGTTACAAACTCTTTCCCTCTTCTCTCACTTTCATGATTAAATAAAATCCCACTGCAGGCATACATTCCATAGCTTTCCCGATAATTCTTCGTAATCCAATGTCCATATAACTTTGCCACTCCATACGGACTTCTCGGATAAAATGGTGTCTGTTCCGTCTGTGGCGTCTGCTGTACCAGCCCAAACATCTCACTGGTAGAAGCCTGATAAAAACGTGCTTCCGGTTTTACCGTCCGAATCGCCTCCAATATATGAACGACTCCAACTGCATCCATCTCTGCTGTCGCTAACGGCTGTTCCCAACTGGTTGCCACAAAGGACTGTGCGGCTAAATTATATACTTCATCTGCTTTCGAAAGATTCATTGCTCTAATTAACGAAGCCAAATCTACCATATCCGCATACAGAAACGAAATCTCTTTTTTCAAATGTGCCACATTTCCATAATCTGCCACACTTTTTCTTCGCATTACTCCATATACTTGATACCCCTTCTCCAATAATAACTCCGCCAGATACGACCCGTCCTGTCCCGTTATTCCTGTAATTAATGCACGTTTCATCTGATCTCTTCTCCTTATATATACTCATTTCGATTACAGATTTTTAAATTCTCCAACACTTTCTTAATATCCCCAGCCGCACTTTTTTCACAAATTAAAGTCGCATCCTCCGAGTCTACAATAATTAAATTTTTTAACCCTACCGCAGCAATCAGCTTTTTCGACCCTTCAATAATACAATCCTTAGAATTAATCGTAATAATATTTCCATTTGCAATATTTCCAAATTCATTCGTCTTTCGAATTCGTTCCACAGCAAGCCACGATCCCACATCATCCCATCCAAAGGTTCCAGGAATCGTATAGATATGCTGTGCTTTTTCCAATACTCCATAATCAATCGATTCGGATAAAAATCCAGTAAATTCCCGCTCCAAAATCACTTCCTGCTCTGCCGTTCCGATTGCCGCCTGTATCGTTAAAAGCCCCTGATACATCTTTGGCATCCACTGTTCGATATTTTTTAAAATAGAAGAAACTTTCCATACAAACATCCCACTATTCCAAAGATAGTCTTCCGTTTCCAAATATTCCTTTGCGGTCTCCAGCCCAGGCTTCTCCACAAAACACTCTACTGCAAAAGCCTGTCTCTTACATTCCTCTGGGTTAAATTTAATATATCCATACCCTGTTTCGGGATAATCCGGTGTAATGCCAATCGTCACCAAATTCGTATTTTCTTCAGCAATCTGACAGGCATCTTCCAATGTACGTAAAAACATCCGATTATACTTAATCAAATGATCCGAAGGCAGTACCATCATCACCGCATCCGCATACTTTCGCCCTATCTGCACCGCACCCAACCCAATACAAGGGGCGGTATTTCGTCCCACTGGTTCACACAAAATATTCTCTTCCGGCAAGTTCGGCAGCTGCTCTTGTACTAACTCCTTATAATCTTTATTAGTCACAATAAAAATATCTTCCATCTCCACCATCGGCAGAATCCGTTCCACCGTAATCTGAATCATGGTTCGTCCATCTCCTGTCAGAGATAAAAACTGTTTTGGCAGGTTCTTTCTGCTCCGTGGCCAAAAACGCTCCCCCCGTCCTCCTGCCATAATTAATGCGGTTTTTTTCAAAAACGCTCCTCCTTTGTATTTTATTTTTATACCTCTCAGCACAACAAAAGCAAAACCTTGCTTTTTCTTTCCTTGTACCTCCCTTTTATCCAAAGATAAAACAGCGGCAGAAGCAGGCGGTGCTGTACCCAAACTATAAATGTCCGTCTCTCTTGCTACGTTTCCACTTATACTTTTTTGTTGTTTCCAACACTTCTATTTCCACTCATTCCGTTTCAGAAACATCTGTCATTCTTACCTCTTCCTTTTTCTGAAAACGTCTGAGGAAATATCTCCCAATATTTTTGGCGGTATTCAATGCCGTATTCCCTCTGTGCCCATTCGGACAAACAAACAATGACCCGCCATACTTCATTTTACTGGCTTTCTTCCCTTCCTGATAACGCCGAATCTTCCCACTGCACTCACTGCAGCAATCCGAAAGATGAACAGGAGGAACCGTTGTGACAAGAATTCCTTCCCGAAAGGACTTATACTTTAACTTTCGAATCATTGCCCTTCCCTGCCACCGATAAAAATCGATCCGATTCAGCCGATATTCCCAAAGCGGAATCGTTTCTTTATAATTCGGAACTACAATCAACCGAACCTGCTCTTCTTGACAAAACGTTAAAATTTCTCTGCTTATTTTATGGGCATAATATTGATTGATCTGCACCAACTTTTGAAAAAGCCTCCGATTTTCCATCCCCTCTTCTACTGATTCCTTCCCCTGATAAACACCAGAACCCTGACGACTTTTTCTACTTTTTTCCAAACGTCTAAGAACCCGTTTCCGCTGTGCTTCCCGCCTCTTTCCGCCATGCAGAAACCGTACTTTTTTCAGCTTTCCTTCCCGATCCAGTATCACACAGACCGCCAATACCTCACTATCAGGAAATGCCACTGCACACAAGAGCTCCTCCTCTTCCATTCGTTCCTCTACAGTACGAATATCCTTTACCTCCAACTTTACAGGAACATGCAGATAAGCCACATCCTTTTCTACCTTTAAAGTAGGAGACAGCTTCCATCCTTCTTTCGGAATACTACGTCCCGTATAAGAATACTTCACCCATTTCCATTTCTCCCCGTTAAACAATTTCATTTCAATGGAATCTTCCGAAAATTCCCGATAGATCCCCTTATAAAAAACAGGAGAACAGTCTATCGGTTCCGTTCGAACAGCCGCATTTCTTGCCAATCCAATCGCCGTATTAATAGCAGCACGTCTAAAATATAACGGAACCTTCCACTTTTTCTCCAACTCCCAAGGAGGATCTTCCCCTCGTGCCCTCATCTCCTTCGTTCCGATACTAAGTTCTTCTAACTTTCGGAGCAAAAGAAAGGTACTCTGTTCCAAAAGCACCGTTTCCTGTATTAAAATTTGATAATAATGCCAAACAACCTGATGATACATTTGTTTTGTAAGAAGCAACCAATCCTGATGTCTGCTGTAAAGTCTTAACTTATATGTAATAATGATAAAACCTGTTTTCTCCTTTGACATACCAGCTACCCTTTTCTCTCACCAACGAAACTCTTAAAACCATCCACATTTCCACAACTTCCTTTTACAAATACCCCCTTTATTCCAATAAAATCAATAAACCACACGATTTCCTAGCATAACATAGGGATTTCGTAGAGTAGAATACTCTACGAAATCCTACTTTTCCCCAGTAAATAAAATCCTGCTTTTTCATCATTCCATCTTATCTCATCTTTTCTTTAATTCCAATTAAAAATACCGAGACGAAATCTCTCTCATCCCGGTACCATCTATACATAGAGCAGCCTGATAAAACCATGTATGCTATCACCAAAAAACCGTCTGACTACCTGTAAAAAAACTACGGCTGCATATTTTATGTATAGTATTTTATAATTATCATCAGACCTGGCAATACACTTACACCTGCACTTTTATTCTATGCACATTCCCTAAAAATGTTCCCTACATTTTAAAATTTCCATATTTTTCTTATAATTAAAAATTTAGTATTAAGTTTTTTATTCCATCCATCTTCTAATTCCCATCCTCCCATCCAGTATAATAACAGTTACAAACACCTCAACATAAAAATAGATCTTTGTAAAAGAATCCACCCCTGCTTTTTAACAGAACCTTTCTTTTACAAAGACCTATCTCTCTATTCTCAATTTCTCTACTGCTCTGCAATATATTCTGCAAGCGGCTCAATCTGACAAAGCAAATTTCGAATCTCCTCTAAAATAGCTGCTTTCTTCCCATCACTCTTTTCAATATCCTCAATACACTCTAAAACCTTATCATAATGCGACTTCGACAATACCACAAAACCGGAAATCCCCTCCATCTTCTTTTTAGAAACAGAAATTGCCTCTGAAATATCATTCTGCACATGATTGACCTCATCTGTCTGTTTCTTAATCGCTTCAAAAATCTCATGTGTTGCATCTACATTTTTTCCATTTGTCTCCAAAGCTGTCTTTGCATCTGCCAAAGAAGTATTTAATTCCGCTGTCTCTTCCTCTACATGAGCAATACTCTCATTTACCATTCCCACTAATTTCTTAATCTGCTCCGCAAGCCCTGTTACCTGCTCTGCCACAACAGCAAACCCTTTCCCCTGCTCTCCAGCCCTTGCTGCTTCAATCGATGCATTTAACGCCAGCATATTGGTCTTATTTGCCACCGCAATAATACTCTTTGTACAATTCTTAATCTCATCCACTGCCGTTAAAAGTGCTTCAAATGTCTGATCCATCAGATAAAACCGTTCCGTTACTTTCAAAGAATCCTGCTTTAGCCGCCCCACCTGCTCCTTTGCCTGTTCTACCGACAGAATAATATCCTCCCGCACATTCTGGAAAGAATCTGCCGCTACTGAAATACTGCTAAACATATCTTCAAACTCATTCATATGGCTGTTCAGCCCGTCCACTTCCTGCAAAACCGTCAAAAACGCCTCTTTAATCTTTAAAATCTGCTTCGAAGTGATAACCTCTTCATCCGATAGCTGATCATACTGTTTATCCAGATACTGCTTTGTATAAATAATTGGATAAACCTGCTCCTTTAAATCTTCCTTTTTTTCCTCCGCCATTTTCCCTTCTGCGGCTTTTTTTGAAAATAATCGCATGTCCTTCCACCTCTCACCTATTCAAACACCACACAGGAAAATGTCTGGTTTGTATGTTGCCCGTTATAGTGCTCTCCCAAACCAATTAATCCGGCATGAACACCCAATCTTCCCATTTGTTCAAAATACTGTCCCGTATAATGCCTCTGCTGAAACAGCAGATAACGAAACAAACAATTCACTGAAAAAATCCCAGATATTCGCTTAAAATCCTTCTGAATTCCCGTCACAGTCTCCTTTACAATCCGATCAATATCTCCAATCTCTAAAAAATTAATTACATCCTTAGGAAATACTTTTCGATAACAAGAATATGCCTGATTTCCCACATCTTCTTTTAACGATACAATATATGTCTCTCCCCCAATCATTCGTCCCAGCGGATTTACAAATGTCTGCTGTCCAATCTGATCCGGCGTTACATTCCATTCCCTTGTATAAACCCTCTGAAACGGTTCTCCATTTAACTCACAGATTATATCCTTTTCTGGAACAGCCTTTGTAACAATATACTGCTTTTCTGTCTTTAAGTATAAATTTTCCTTATAAGCCTTAACCTTCCCGGACAAATTTTTCACAATCGCATAAGCACAGGCGTCCTGATACACCTTTCCATTTGCACTAACCATCCCCTCCCATGCCGTGCCTCCTGTCATTTGAATCCGTCTCTTTCCCAGTACCGTCTTCATCGTTGTAAGCACACATTCATCATTTCCGCTGCAAAAATCAATACAAACCATATTGTCCGAATTTCCGCCCACTTGACTCACATCCTGTTCAAACTGATGAATCCTTCTGACCGGCATCTTCGAAACCTCCGTTAAAACATTTGCCGCTGCCGTAACTCCCTCACAAAAAGCTGTTACCAAAATTCCTTTTTCCAATGCCTGTGTCCCCCCATAACTCTGTCCCACACAGCCGATACTTGGAACCTTCGGATAAAGCCGCTCTAACTCCTCTACCTTACTCTGAAACAACTCCTTTTCACTAACACACATAATAATCAAATTCGGGGCATGCAGCCCATTTACCGCTTCCTTTAAATCACAGCTTCTGCTGATTCCTATAAATTGTTTCATATAAATCTAGCAAGGAAACCCACTGCCTTTAGGCGGTGGGAGGAATTGCGTCCTCCCACACGAATTGCTTTCTGATTTCCGTCAAATATCCCTTTGCTGTGCCAATTAATTTTAATTTCTTACAGCTCATACTTCCCTTATTTACTTTCTCGCCATGAAGAGTACGAATATCAAAATATCCACTTGTCCTTCGCCCGAAAATAAAATAGGCTTTCCCATTATAGGATACCTTATCAAAAAGACGAAACCCTTTGACTACATAGTCTGCCTGATTTCTCTTGCGTATTCCTCCTTTTAAAATTTTACTTTTCTGTATCTGCCTATTATGTCTGCGAACTTTTTTCTGGTAATAATAATATCCTAATGATTCCACTAAGGGATTCCCTGAAATACATCTCGCATCCACATAATGTTCTTTGGGCAGATGGTATTTGATTCTTGTATTTTTGGTAATATATCCATATGTTATCGTTACGTTTGCGTATATTTTCTTTAATTCCTCATAAAACGCCCATCGCATGATTCCCATAAAAGCAGCATCTCGAAAGGACATTCCTCTATGAATGGTGTTTGGCAGTTTCACCCTTCCTTGGTGAAAACCACTATGACAGGTTTCACATAAAGTAATCAGGTTATTGGGAGCATCTCCTCCTGTTTTTCTGCTCTCTATATGATGAACCTGTAAGATGGTATCTTTCGATTTTCCTTTACAGCACTGGCAGATATGCCCATCTCGGAACAACACATATTCCCGCACATTCCAGAAATCCAGTTGTTCTCCTTGTTGATAATCTTTTCCCTGTATCAGTGGATCTTTTATTTTTTGGATATCAAAACTTGCTGTTTCCACTATCACTCTCGTGACAGGCAATATGTGATGGATATCCGCAACTACTTTTAAATGGCACTGTATTTTTTGCCGGATA
>CAJUEI010000061.1 GCA_910585255.1 uncultured Lachnospiraceae bacterium | reverse complement strand
GAAGTCTAAGAACTTCTAACTTTCCTCCGAAGTCACTGCGTAGACAAACCGTTTCCTCACTCTAGCTGTTTTTCCCACAATATAGATTTCTTTTTTATCTTTTAACCTTATCAAGGAAGTCCCCCTCTTCTAAGCCGCCAAGGCGAAAGCGATGGGTTGGGATTTCCTTGTTTCAGTAGGAGTGCAGACTCCCACTGAAAAACTGCGATAGCAGCTATGAGGTTATGAGCAAATAGCAAAACGGATTGCGAATATCCGATTTGACTCAAAGGAAATTCGGAATCCGATCCGTTACTTCCTTGATAGGTTAAAAATTATTGGATCCTATGTTTATTCTGCGGAAATAATAAAAAGATATTTGATTTTTTTGACAAATAGATTATAATGAAATCATTACGAATCGATTATTATGAAACTAATAGATTATAAAACTAATATGAATGGGTTATGATAACGTTAATAACCGTAAAAAATGATTATCCATAAATTATTATAAAATTAACAGACTATTATGAAAATAAAAAAGAACTTTTACTAATTACCCTAAAAAGAAAGGAAGTTACTTTATGTTAAACAATTTAACTACACAATCCTATAACCTAACAGAAGCACTTATTACAACGGCTCATCTAACCTCAGGGGAAATTTTAATTGTAGGCTGTTCTACCAGTGAAGTATTAGGGCATAAAATTGGCTCCTATTCTTCTGCCGATACAGGAAAAGCTATTTTTGACGGAATCTATTCCTGTTGTCAAAACTACCAAATCTATTTAGCCGCCCAATGCTGTGAACACTTAAATCGTGCTATTATTATAGAAGAAACTGCTTCCAAACAATACCATCTAGAGCCGGTCAATGTTATTCCCCAGCCTAAAGCTGGAGGTTCTTTTGCTACGGCTGCTTATCAAACGTTCTCTCATCCTGTAGCAGTAGAACACATTTGTGCCCATGCTGGAATCGATATAGGAGATACTCTAATTGGCATGCATCTAAAAGAAGTAGCTGTTCCTCTTCGTCTGCCGCAGCATACCTTAGGAGAAGCACATATTGTCTTTGCCAGAACACGCCCTAAATTTATCGGTGGTACCAGAGCAATCTATAATGAATCTCTGCTTTAAAAAAGTGCTTTCTTAACTTTATAAGAAGTTAAGAAAGCACCTCTTTAAAGTAACTGATTTTGTCAATCGTAACACAGATTTCCTTCTCTGTAAAGAAACGCCTTATAGTAAAAAAGTCCTATATTAACATTTTCTCCACCAAAGAAGCATCCCGCACATAACGCAATGCTTGTTCCCGATCTAATTTTCCTTGAATATACCACTCAAATATGGTTTCCTCCATTCTCTGCATACCTTTTTCATTCTGCATTACTTCCTTTATTGATGCAGTCTTTCCCTCTTCAATCAAATTTCTTACTGTTTTATCTGCCAGTATTACATCAAACACTGCCCGCTGCTCATCCCCAATCGGAATCAGCCGCTGAGAGACCACTGCCTTTAATGCATAAGCAAGTCTCTTTTGCATGGTCTTTCGCTGTTCCGGCGAAAATACTTCTGTCATCCGCTCAATCGTCTCAACTGCTCCTACCACATCCATTACTCCAAACACAAAATGTCCCATCTCGGCTGCCGTAATCATCTTTTCTATCGTTTCGGCATCCTCTGCCTCTCCAACTAATAATACATCTGCGTCTTCCCGAATTGCCGCCTTTAATGCACTTGTATAATTTACTACATCCAGTCCAATCCCCCGCTGATGAACCATTGCTTTTTTTCTAACATGTAGATATTCCACCGGAGATTCCAATGTCAGAATATGCCCTCCTATCTCCTGATTAATCCGATCCAGCAAAACGGCAAGTGTCGTTGTCCGCCCGCTCCCTGAGGCACCGGAAACAATTACCAGTCCCTGATTCTCCTTATATAATTCCAATACACTTTGTGGTATCTTTAAAGTCTCTGCCTTTGGAATCCCAATCCCAAGCAAATGAAATACCGCTGCATAATACCCTCTCTGCAAAAATATACTGGCTCGGCAGCGAATCTTTTGAGAGGTAGAAAAAGCAAACGTCACCTCTCCCGTCTCCTGCAGGCACTTTTTCTGTTTATCATTCAGCAAAAAATGAATCAAATACTTCATCTCTTCTGCCGAAAACACCTGATCCTCCAAAAAAATACACTTTCCATTTATTCGCAGCTGTATCGGTCTTTCCAATACAATATGTATATCTGAAGCATGCCGTTCTACTGCAATCCATAACAATTTTTCTATATTAATCTTCTGCTGTTCCCGTATGTTCTTTTCTTCGCTTGTCAACTCTTTTCCCATCTTACACACCCTTTCTTTTCTTTTTTATTATATCCTAATTTCCTCTCCAGCACAAGAGATACCTCCCAATTCAACAAAGCAAATTCCCTCTAAACCATATCAAGATCCCAAAACCAATTCCACCACTTCATTCCAAATCACATAATCACACCACTTCATTCCAAATCACACAATCACACCGCAGATACATAAATCAACCACAAATCTCCCTACCGGAAAAAGCAGCCAGAGCGGAGAAGGGATTCCTTTCTGCTGTGACTTCGGAGGAAAGTTAGAAAGTTTTATGCCTCTGTCGATCCACTAGGATTTTTTGCCATTCTCGAATGGCAAAAAAAGAGGTGTGTTTAGCCCGCTGTACGGGCGAATTGCACCCCGGTCCGTCCGGCTGGATGCACATAGATTCAGAGGCATTAGACTTTCTACTTTTCCGAAGAGCGGAACAGCAGAAAGGAATCCCTTCTCCGTTCTGGCGTCCCCTCCCGACTGACGTCCCCCTCCCGAATCCCCCACCCAAATAAAATTTCCCTTTTCCTCCCGATTCACACTTTTCCTCTTTATGCATATACTATTTATGAACAACGTTTCAAGGTGTCAAATTGAAAACATTTCCAAGTCCACTTACTCCGGAAGAAGAACGTTACTATCTGGAGCGCTTAAGATCTGGCGACCAGGAGGCTAAACAGATTTTAATCGAGCGGAATATGCGGCTTGTAGCCCACCTGGTAAAAAAGTACAATAGCGGCGGACGGGATATGGAAGATCTGATTTCTATAGGTACAATTGGGCTTATCAAAGCCGTAAATACCTTTAATATAGATAAAAATAACCGTCTAAGCTGCTATGCATCTGCATGCATAGAAAACGAAATTCGCATGCTGTTCCGAGCCGAAAAAAAACTCGGAAAAGAATGTTCTCTCTATGAACCGCTTGGTACCGATGCAGAAGGAAATTCCATTCGGCTGGTAGACATTCTAGAAGCCGAAGAAAAAGACATTTCCGAACGACTGGATCTAGAAGCAGATACCAAAAAATTATATTATTATATGAAACAGCATCTAACCCGGCGGGAACAAGAAATCCTAATTCTGCGTTATGGACTTCTTGGAAGCCGTGAATATACGCAGCGTGAAATTGCAAGACAGCTTGGGATTTCACGAAGCTATGTTTCACGAATCGAAAAAAAAGCATTGGAGAAACTTCGCCATGCTTTTTCCTAATGATGATTCTAATATTTTATTCTATTTAGGAGACTGAAAAAATTTTTCCGTCTCCTTTTTCTATCGAATCAACCCCAAACAAATTTAACCTATCAAGGAAGTCCCCCGCTTCTAAGCCGTGAAGGCGAAAGCGGCGGGCTGGGGGACTTCTTTATGTCAGGTGGGGTGCAATTCCCATCTGACAAACTGCGACAGCAGCATAGGATTATAAGAAAGCAGCGGAGCGGATTCCGAAATTCCTTTGATAATTTCTTAAAATTTATGATTTTAAGATTGCAACCAAATAAATTCATGATATAATTTATTGTATTTGGACATGCCAATCATGTCCTGCTGCTTTTATTAATAAAACTATTTTACATTAGAAAGGATTTGCTGCCATGAATTACAAATTATTTCACGCCTATAAAAACTCTTATAAAAGAAAAGCTCTATTTCTCAGTACCTCTCTGTTTTTTTTATTCCATGTTCCTATATCTGCAAACGCCGCTGTTCCTCCCGCTCAGACAGAAACCACCGATCTGCCTTCTGAATCGAAGACGCAGAATCCCGATTTGATTGTTATCAGTGATATTCTATTTCAGCTTTCCACTGCTTCTCCTGAAACGGTTTCCGCTTATGAGACCTACCAAAATGCCATCTCCTATCAATCCGAGTGGAATATGCTGTTAGTAAATAAAGAACATCCGCTTCCAGACAACTATCAATTTGTCCAAAAGACACTTCCCGGCTACTCTATGACAGTAGATGAACGAATCTATGATCCGCTTCTTACTATGTTAAACGCCGGAAAAAAAGAGGGCTGCCGCTTCCTTATCTGCTCTGCCTATCGTTCTTATACCAGACAGTCGCAAATCTATAATACTCATATCCGTGACTATCGTGCCCAAGGATATTCCGAGGAGCAGGCAAAAGAACGAACCGAACTTTCCATTGCTGTTCCGGGCAGCAGCGAACACCAAACCGGTATGGCAGTTGATATTGTAGCCACTTACTATCAACAGTTAAACCACAATTTTGCCAATACCAAAGAGGCAAAATGGTTAAAAGAACATGCCCACGAATATGGTTTTATCTTACGCTATCCAGAGGACAAAACCGATATTACAAAAATCACCTTTGAACCATGGCATTTTCGCTATGTAGGAATAGAAACTGCTGCGGAAATACATACACTCAATATCTGTTATGAAGAATATATCGCTTTAAAAGAACAGGCTGCCGTAGAAGCCTTGCAGAATCTGCGTGTCCAAGTAGAACTCGATCAGACAAATAACCGTAAAAAAAATCCAAAAGGACAGTGGTTTTCAGATGACTACGGATACTATTTTCTCTATGAAGATCAAACCTGTCCCTCTAATGCCTGGATTCAATTCGAAGATGACTGGTACTATTTTCAGCCTAACGGTTATCTTGCTACCGGATGGCTTAACTTAGGAAACAGTTGGTACTATCTGAGTGAAACAGAATCATCCGGTAAGATGCTTACCGGATGGTATCAAGATTCTGCTACTCAAAAATGGTATTATCTCAACAGGGATACCGGAGAAATGCTGACCGGATGGCTGATGGATGAGACAAACGGAAACCGCTACTATCTGTCAGAAGACGGCTCTCTTTTAATCAATGCCTTTACACCGGACGGGCACTATGTAGATGAAAACGGTATCTACAGAAAAGAAAGAACTCCTTCTGCCTAATGATGATTCTCACCTATAGCCGCAGGCTTCGAACCCGGTTAAAACAAGCAAATATTTCCTGTGTACGAGGCATAGTTAAACTGGAAGGGAGATAACTCCCTTCACAGATTCCGGCAAGTCCCTTCTGTCCCATTAACTGTTCTAATGCATGAACTACCTCCCGCATGCTTTTTCTTCCATCGAATAAATTCCGCTGGGCATAAAGAATCAAATAACCTAGTGCATTTACCTGCCCTCCATCTACAATCTGTTCAACATACCGCAAATCTACATTTTCCCGATTGATCGACAGCCCGTCTCGTCCCATCGTTTTTATCTTTATCCGATCCGTTCCTTTCCAATCCCGATCAGCCTGAACAACTCGGCGAAATTCTGTCATCTGATAAGCAGGTACCGTTTCTTCCGAAATCGGAAATTTCTTTGCCTCTTCTTTTGCAAATGCGGTAATCTCCTCTGGGCGATAGCGATTCATCTGAATAATACAATCTGCTTTATGAAAATAAGAACCGCTGCTGCCTGCTACTAATATCGTTGAAATTCCGTATTGTTCCGACAGTTCTCGAATTCGATCAATAAAAGGAATAATCGGTTCCGCATCTCTTCTAACTACCCGCTGCATCAATTCGTCCCGAATCATAAAATTTGTTGCACTGGTATCTTCGTCAATTAAAAGCACTTTACTCTCCGCTTCCACTCCTTCCATTACATTTGCTGCCTGGGAAGTACTGCCGCTGGCATCTTCTGTATAAAAAGATTTGGTATCCTTTCCATTTGGAAGCCCATTGATAAACATTGAGATATCCACATTTTTTACACTGCGTCCGTCTTCGGCACGAATCTTTAATGCAGTCTGATCCGTAATAACATATTCCCGTCCATCTCCTTGGATATGATTATAAACTCCCAATTCCAATGCTTCCAAAAGAGTGGATTTTCCGTGATAACCTCCGCCGACAATTAAAGTAATTCCTTTTGCAATTCCCATTCCTTTTATCTCTCCATAAAAAGGAAGAGAAAGTGTCACCTCCAGAGAAGGCGGCGACTGAAATATTACGGCATCTTTCATCGGACGCTTTGAAACGCCGGATTCCCTTGGCAGAACAGATCCGTTTGCAATAAAAGCCACTAAATTCCGTTTTTTTAGTTCCTCTCGAATTGCCTGCTGATCCTCGGCAAGTTCTGCATTTTTCTTCCACTTTTTCTGATCTAAAGAGGTATACAGCAATGATTTTCTCACACATTCCGGCAAAAAATCAAAAAATATCTTTTCTAATTCCCTTGCCTGAATCGTCCGTCCGCTTGCCGGAAATCCCACTTCCATCCGAAAATGCAGATCTCCGCTTTCCTCTTCAATCTGACAATCACTTCTCTCTAAAATCTCCTGTCCGCATCGGCTTACCGACATCAATCCGCTTTTGCCTGAACCTTTTGCCTGAAAGGAATAGTGATCGACCTGTCGGTAAAACAGTCGAAGAATCATATCCTGCAATGCAATCCGCTTCCATTTTGTATGAAATAATTCCTTTGGAAATCCTGCATCTTTTCCTCGAATCAAAATACTAATCTTAGAAGGAGCAGCAAATGGATCCCCCTGTACATGATCAATCGACAAGACATATCCAGGAAATTGGTATTTTCCAGCAGTATCTTTATAAGCTGGATAACTTTTGTGATCAATTTTTTTTAATAACTCCTTCAGATCTTCTGCCCTTTTCATCTCTTTCCGCCTTTCTTCCTCTTTATTCTTCTCTCAGCTTAAACTGTCCTACTAACCCCTTTAGATTTTCTGACTGTGCCGACAGCTCCTCACTGGTTGCAGAAGTTTGTTCTGCTGAAGCGGAATTGCTTTCTACTACAGCAGCAATCTGTTCAATTCCTACTTCTACTTCTTTTAATGTCTTAGCTTGAGATACCGATGCCTGACTGCTTTCTCTTGCCATTTCTGCAAATACTCCCATATTTCCTAAAATATTTTCCAATACGGCTACTGTCCGTTCTGTAATAGTATTGCCGCTTTCAATCTCTACAATAGACTTTTCAATTAATTCTCTAGTATCCACTGCCGACTGTGCACTATCCGAAGCAAGTTTTCCAATCTGATCCGCTACAACAGCAAATCCTTTTCCCGCTTCACCGGCTCTTGCTGCTTCTATAGAAGCATTTAAAGAAAGCAGATTGGTCTGGGAAGCAATATCCTCTATTGCACCGATAATATTTTGAATTTCTCCAGAGGTCGAACGAATCCGTTCCATTGCAGCAGTCAATGCCTGTAATTCCTCTCTGCTCTTTTCCGCATCCTGTTTTGTCTTTAAAATCTTCTCTGCTTCTGTCTTTGATTCTTCTGCACTCTGTTCTGCCATAGCACTTACACTTTCTACCGTAGCAGTTAATTCCTGTACCGCTCCTGCTTGATCGGTTGCACCTTCTGCAAGTGACTGTGCGTTTTCTGCAAGCTGCGATGCCCCAAGTGCTACCTGTTCAGAAGCCTCATTGATCCGACGCAGTGTGGCATCTAACTGCCGGTTTAATTTCCGCATCGCCTGTACTAACTGCACAAATTCTCCTACATACTTCTCTTCTATCTTAGTACGAACATTAAAATTCCCTTCTGCCATCTCTCCTAGCAAAAATCCTGCATCTTGGATAATCTCATGCAGGGTATCACAGGCACTTTTAAAATTCTTTGCCAAATTTCCCAGTTCGTCTTCTGACTGATAGGTTATCTGTACATTTAAATCTCCGCTTTTTAACTTAAAAGTAGCATCTTCTATCTCTTGAATCGGTTCTTTTAATATTTTGGACAATACTCTTCCTATATGGATAGAAAAGAAAATAGAGACCGCACCAACTAACAGCATAAATATCAGACTAATACTTCCTGTTATCCTTACTTCCTTGTAACGCTGACTTGCCTCCTGATCCATTCTAGTTCCAATCTCAATTAAAATATTTTGTATATTTTCTGTTGCTGTATTATATTCTCCTCCAAATAAATCCAATGCCTCCTGATTGTGGTTTTCTCTTGCCAATGTAGTTAATTCTATCCGATATGTTTTCATCTCCTCTACTGCTTTGTCCAGCTGGCTTAGCAATACTTCATCCGAAAAATTTTGTTTTAATTTTTCTATATGTTCCGAAATTTCTTGTGCATAGCTTTCCGCTTTATCCAAATAGCTATTGGATGCCGCTTCATCCTCTGTTGTCATAGACCAGAGAACCATTTTTCCCACTACTTGAAGATCCTTTCGAATTTCCATCTGGTTAATATTCTCCTGATACGTTCCCTCATAAAAAACTTTAAAATCATGCTGAATTACTTCGCTTGCTATTACGGCAACAATAATTGTAATAACAAATAAACCTAAAATCATTCCAAATGCATATTGTAATTTTTTACTCACTTTTAGGTTCCTAAACATTTTCTCCATTGTTTTATCCTCCTTTTATGTATTTATTGATTCTATCTTACTCTTTTTTTGCAAAATTTTCAATAAAAAGCTGTATCTATAATAATGTAAATTTACTTTTGAATCCTATAAAATAATAATTCGGTATTAAAAATAAAAAAGAGGTGTGTTTCGCCCGATTGGATATATGTAAATCCAGAAGCATTAGAGGTTGTTACTTTTCGAAGACCAGAACAGTGAGATGAAATCGCTTCTCTACTCTAATGTCCTCCCTCTTCCACTCTGACTCCTTCTTTATTTAAGCAGTATAAATAAAAGCCTCCTTAAAATACTTTTTTCGTTAATTTATACTTCTTCCATAAATATGGTAATTATGGTAATATAGAAAGAATACAAATCTTATATATTTTACATATGTTTCCAAAGGAGAGTGTATAATGAAAAGATTTCAAACTTTACAGCAAAAAATTATTTCTTGTGTAATGATAACCGCAATTTTACTTGCAATTTTCATTACTGTTACAATGGCGATCGGTAATATTCATTCTACTAATACGGTTTTGCTTGACAATATGCAGATCACTGCACGTATCGCCTCGCAAAATATCAGTTCGAACCTGCATCTTTTAACAGAACGAGTTTACCGGCTGTCTATCGAACCCATCCTGTCAGATCCTCTATCTTCTGAAGGACAAAAGCAGGCTTTACTCGATCAAGCAAAACTTCAAATTGAATTTGTATGGCTGTCCGTCTATAGTCCCTCTGGTCAGAAACTTTATGGCGACACAGCCGCTCCTGCCACTATCACCGATACCGACTATTATTCTTATCTTACCCAGACCGGAAATATTGTAATAGGAGAACCCTATTATGCCCAAGAACAATTCCAGCTCTGTGTCGGTATACCTATGAAACAAGATAACGAAATCATTGGTTATTTAATTGGCAGCTACAAATATGATATTTTAAATGATGTATTAAATATGTTAATTCTCGGGGATACCGGAAGTGCACATATTTTAAATCAAAACGGTGAATTTATCGGAGAAAACAGTTTAGAAAGCGGGCAAACCATCTATCAGATCTATCCATCTGCTAAAAATACAGCCATCTTTCATAAAATGTTATCCTTTCAGACAGGATCTGCTCTTACCCATTTTCACCATATTCGCCACTATATCGGCTATGCCCCTATTCCAGGGACGAACTGGGTATTGTTGATTCAATCACCACAAAGGGAATTTATGGGATCGGTTCTTTTCTCCCTTGTTCTGTCCGTTCTGCTTTCTTTTTTATTGTTATTTGCAGCAATCGGATGGATTATTCCCATTTCCAAAAAAATCTCCCGCTCTCTATCAACAGCTACCAACCGCCTGCAGGCACTGGCAGAAGGAAACTTGACGGAAGAAGTAATACTTTCTAATGATACCAAAGAGACGGAGATTTTAACCTCTGCTCTGTCTAAAACAGTGAATAGTTTAAATGGATATATTCAAACTATCCAAACCTGTCTGGGCACACTTGCCTCCAAAGATTATACGCTTTCTGTACCAGACAATTTTTATGGAGATTTTTCTTCTATTCGGGACTCTCTATGTGAGATTACTGATTCCCTTAACCATACTATGCTGCAAATGAAACAATCTTCAGCAGATGTCAGTAAAAATTCTACTGAAATCTCACAATATGCCAAACAGCTTCACAGCAAAGCAGTGGAACAGACAGAACATCTAAATAAATTGGAGAAAAATACCGCAGCAATTACGATCTCTATTGAAAAAAATAAAGCGAATGTACAGCAAATTGAACAGTATTCTGAAAATGCCGAAAAAAAGACGGCTTTAGGAAATGACTATATGCAGCAGATGTTAAATATTATGACACAAATTCATCACTCGGTTGAAGAAATTTCACAAATCAATCAATTAATCGAAGAAATTTCCGAACAGACCAATCTGCTTGCCCTAAACGCTTCTATCGAAGCCGCCCGTGCCGGAGATGCCGGACGAGGATTTGCGGTAGTGGCAGCAGAAATCGGCAGCCTGTCGCAGCAAACCGCTCAGGCACTTCAAAAAACTAACGAAATTATCCATCATTCCGCTGAAGTTATTCAGAACGGACTGCATACAGCCAATCAGACTGCACAAGCCTTTCAGGAAATACAAGAAGTTACCAGTCAATATTATGAAATTTCCTCTATATTGGCACAAACGGTTGCAGAACAGACATCCGCTGTAGAATATGTCAATCAGCAATTATATTCTCTGCAAGAAATTGCCGACAGCAATCAAAAACTGGCTGGAGATGCCGAACAGACCGCCTCTTCCTCTCTTATTCAATCCGAACATTTGCGGGATTATGTGGAACAGGTTCAGATAAAACACGAAATTTTATAAGTTTTATATGGGATAGATTGAAGTCAAATCGGATATTCGCAATCCGCTTTGCTACTTGCTCATAACCTCATCAAGGAAGTCCCAACCCACCGCTTTCGCCTTGGCGGCTTAGAAGCGGGGGACTTCCTTGATGAAGTTAAATAAATATAGATAGAATAGGATGGATTAAAATAAAATGAAAAAACAAATAGGTCTATGGATTCTTTTATTGTTAATGATTTTTCTTCTCAGCGGCTGCAGTGGACAGCCGAAAATGAAAGATGGTTTCTATACTGCCGAGACTGCCGAATTTGAACATGGATGGAAAGAATATCTCTGTATTATGGTAAAAAATCATACTATCGTCTATGCCGAATTCAATGCCAAAGATACCAGCGGATTTATTAAAGCCTGGGATAATGCCTATATGGAGCAAATGAGTGTTGCGAATGGAACTTATCCCAATGAATATACCAGAAACTACGCAGCACAATTACTTCATTCCCAAAATCCTGATGAAGTGGATACGATAAGTGGGGCTACCAATTCCGGCAACAATTTTTTAAAACTTTCAAAAGCGGTTATAGAGCAGGCACAAAAAGGGGATTCTTCTACTATTGTTGTGGAATAATATAAAATCTGATTAGCTATTGGAAGAAAATAGGGAGTGATTCTAAAGAATCCTCCCCATTTTACCCATTCTGTACCTATTATTCATTTATTTTTATTAGTTTATTTCTCCTTCATCTTCATATTCTCGCTTTTTTAAAGCATATACCATAAGTGTCACCGCAATAACAGCAACTCCAATAACGATTGCTGTCATAACAGGCAATACCGATATTCCTGTATATTCTACCGAATTAATATCAAATAGCTCTACCGAAACCTCTTCTAATTTTATCTCACCTGCTGTTTGTCCTTTTATATCGTCTTTTCCCCCAAGAGATTCTATAACATCTTTTTCTACTTCTAGACGATCAAAAACAACCGTTCCATCCTGCAGGCGGAAATTTACCTGGGACAGATCGATATTTGCCTCATTTGTACCAACTGTGTTCCACCAGGAACCATAGCCGAAATAAAGTGCCTCCGCCCCTGAAAGCCATGTTAAAACACTGCTAAAATCTGATTCCGGCGTAAAATCTCCTACTCCTGCACTGCTGTCCGATAAAATTGTCTGATCATAGCAGAGTATATCATTGGCATAAACGGAAAAACCGCCTGGCAAAAGTTCAATTCGAATTTTTGCACCATCCCTTATATAATCTGTTACTAAAGTATAATTATATATATTGGCATCAAAATATCCGCCAAATAAATCACTGTTAAATCCCAAATAAGAACCAGGAGAAAAATATAATCTTCCGTCATAATCTCCGCTGCCGCAAAATGCCACAATAGCACCTAATTCATGGACTTCCCAGTTTGGCTTTGCATAAAATTCTAAAATTACTCCATTTGAAGTATCCCTTCCCAAAAATGGATTTTCATACCCATATACCGGTGAAAACTCCCCACTGCTCTCTTTATGAAGGGACAAATCAATCTGCTCTGTTTCTACCATCTGTTCCCCTTTTGGAATTATAAACTTTGTGGTTTCTTCCGGGATATGTAATTCTTCTGTAATACTCTCCTGTTCTAAATCTGATGCTGTTTCTTCTTGTAAATGGCCCTCTTGTTCCTGTGAACTGCTCTCCTGTATGATATCCGACTGCTGTGAGGTCTCATTTACGGCAGCAGCCAAACTGAAATATGGATGAATTGTTACTAACAATCCAGTAAACAATCCTATTAAAACTCCCTTTTTCATTTCTGCTCCTCCTTTTTCCTATAAATTAGTAAAGGCATCCGATTGTTGTCTTAAATTCTGTACAATCTGTACGCTTGCCTCCACATTATTATAGACCAGATTAATCTCACTTACCAGATTCGCGGTACTTTCTGCAGATTGACTGATTCCCTGATTGCAATCAGTCACAGCTTTTGAAATACTCTCCATCTGCCCTACCAGCCGTTCCATATGCTCTTCTAATTCGTCCATTCGCTCTAGATATTGATTCATTGAGCCGCTGATCTCTTCTGCATCTTCCCGATACTGCTTGCCTGAGACAGCATAGGTATCATAATCCGGCAAAATGGTTTTCGAAATATATTCTACAATTTCATTTGCATTGGAGCTTAGTTCACTAACCGCATCGATTACGATTTTATTGATATGCTGGATCTTATTTGCCGTTTCTCTGCTGCTGTCTGCAAGGTTGCTGATCTCTCCTGCTACTACACTAAATCCTCTTCCTACTTCCCCAGCACGAGCCGCTTCAATAGAAGCATTCAACGCAAGTAAATTAGTCTGACCGGAAATATTTAAAATTTCATTTGTCAGTTCATTCACCTGTGCAACACTTTTACTATTTTCAATTGCCTGGTTTAACTTTGTAAGAATTGTATCCATTACTTGATTGGTTTGGTCTTTATTTATTACTGCAGTTTTCTCTAAATTTTCTGCTCTTTTCTGCATTTCTGCCGTATGCTGATATATTTTATGAGTCGCTTCTGTTACATGCTCTACATTCTGACCGATAGAAGCGGTGCTTTGATTAATTTCCGACACCGTAGAAGAAACCATATCCATCGTTGCCGCTACTTCTTCCATTGCAGCCGATATATCGCTGGAATTTGTATTTACTATTGTAATACTGCCATTTACACTTTGAAATGCCTGATCTAATTCCTGAGAAGAATGTACGATTTCTTTCATAATTTTTTGCAATGTATAGATAAATAAATTAACTCCTTTTGCCAGTCTTCCTATCTCATCTGCTGTATTGATTGGAATCCGCTGGGTTAAATCTCCGTCTTTTTGATTAATTTTATCTGTAATTTCCTTTAATTTTTTCTCATATGCTACGGTAGGAATAATAACCGTTTTTATTGCTACTACACTGCTCTCTAAAAATACCAATGCCATAATAATCAACATTCCATACGAAATAATAACTGCATTGCTGTAAATATTGTCCTGCCGTTTTTTTGCTACTCCCATTTCTATCTGCTCTTCTTGAATCATTTCTTGTATTTTTTCATTTAATTGAGTAAATATCTGGGATAGTGCACCGCTCACCTGCTCCTCTACGCCCCTTGTATGATTGACTGCACTAAGAGTAAGTGTATCAGTATAATTTTCTATATAGCGATTATAAATCGTTGTCAGTTCCTGATAACGATTGGTATCCTCTGTTAATTCTCCATATTTTTCTAAATAAGCCTTTGCTGTAGCAGCAGATACACTAATCTCCGTTTCTGTCTGCTGTTTTTCTTCTCTTGTATCTAAGATACTATGCTTTAAAAGTAATTGCTGTAATTGCTCCACATACGCTGATACGGAATCTAATGCAATAATAATAGGTACTCTTTCTGCTGCAATCTCATTTCCAACTAATCCTAGCTGTCTTAGAGAAAAAAGTCCCAAAACAGAGGATAACATACCAATCAGTGCCAACAAAAAGAGTGGAACGACCACTTTTACCTTTAAATTTTTCACTCCCTATTGCCCCTCTCTACTTTTAATATCAAACTATTTACAGATAACTGAAGCAAAATATAGAATTTTATTGATTATGTTTGATTCATAAAATTTAGTTTGATTTTCAAACCTTTTAATCAGACAAAAACTCACCTATAGCAGTCAAATCGAATATTCGTAATCCGCTTCACTACTTACTTATAACCTCATCAAGGAAGTCCCAATCCACCGCTTTCGCCTTGGCGGCTTAGAAGCGGGGGACTTCCTTGATGAGGTTAAACTAGAAATGAGCAGCTAGAAATAATTTTTTATCTAAATAAAACACCAAAAATTCTAGTATTTTTCTCATCCACCCATCAATAATTCATTTTTATAAAATAAATTATAACACTATCTTTCTAAAATATCTATACTTTTCTCTTAACAAGATTCCATCAATTTACGGTAAATTTCACTAAATTATTATTATTGCAAGATAATATTTATAATTTATAAAAATATCTTTTCAAATCAAATCGGATATTCACAATCCGCTTTGTTACTTGCTCATAACCTCATCAAGGAAGTCCCAACCCACCGTTTTCACCTTGGCGGCTTAGAAGCGGGAGACTTCCTTGATGAGGTTAAATTCTTACTACCATTAAATGCAGAAAACAACAACTTTCATTCTTCTAATATTTTTCTAATTTTGTAATAATATAAACATTTATTTGGTTTCTACAATTATAATCATACGTTATTTCCTTAATGCAAAACTTTTTTATTTGTTAATGATTTTATAAAATAGATATGTTATAATAGATCTATCAACAAGGAATTTTAAATTTTCCGATTTTTACAGAAAGGATAACAAAAACATGGAAAGAACGACTTATCTCTTTCATGCAATTGACATCGCCAAAAATAAAATTAAATATGATACAGAAGTAAAACGAATCTTAAGCGATAAAAGTATTTTAGCTTGGATATTAAAATATACTGTAACAGAATTACAATCTCTTACAATCCCAGAAATTATAACCTGTATTGAAGGAGAACCTGAAATAATGACAGTTCCTATCTATCCTGGAAGTACACCATTATCACTCGATTCTTCTTCTCCTTCTGCAATCAATGGGACAAAAAATGAAGATGCGGTTCCTAATGAGGGAAAAATTGCTTATGATATTCGATTTTATGTGATTCTTCCCTCTCAAAAAACTTCTTCTGGAAAACGAATCAAACTTATTTTAAATATTGAAGCTCAAAAAAATTATTATCCTGGATATGATCTGGTAACCAGAGCAATTTTTTATTGTGCCAGAATGTTATCCGCTCAATTAGATACCGAATTTACAGCAGAACATTATAACGATATGAAAAAGGTCTATTCCATTTGGATCTGTATGGATTCTCCTTCTTATGCAGAAAATACGATTACTGAATATAAAATAGAACCACACAATCGTTATGGTGCATTTCATCAAAAAACAAATTATGATTTATTATCCGCTGTTCTCGTTTGCTTAAGCAGAAAGGATGCCAGTAAAGGAAACCCTCTCCACCAATTATTATTTACTTTATTATCCAATCAGCTTTCTGTAAAAGAAAAAGCAGCAATTTTATCTAATCAATATCAATTAGAAATGACAAAAAATATAGAGGAGGGAATCGAAACGATGTGTAATTTAAGTGATTTAATTGAAAAACAAGGATTTCAATTAGGTATAGAACAGGGAATTGAAGCTATGATTTTAGATAATTTAGAAGAAGGATTTCCGGCAGATAAAATTATTAAGAAACTTCAAAAACGCTTCACAATCAATGAAAGCTTAGCTTGGAAATACTTTGAACAATTCTCTAATAAAGATTAATCTGCATCTTAGATAGCATCAAGATTTACACAGTATAAATTAGTTACTTTTTTAAAAATTCTATAAATAAAATTATAAAAAGAAGGCATAACAAATATGCAATTATATCAGTTTGAAAAAATATATTCACAGATGGAAAAAATATTTGGAAAAATTCGAGCAGGAGAAGAAGAGAGGTATACCACTCTCCTACTACCATTAGAAGGAAATGCATTAAAAACATACCGAAAATTCCCATTATCAAATAGCAGACGGCTAAGAGAAGCCATTGCATTGGCACTATTCGACATAAAAGAGAAGTGTACTGGAGAAGAGATCGATACTAAAAAATTTAGAAATGAAGATAATGAAAAATTAGAACATGCACTGCTTATGGCATTTGATCCATATACCAATAAAGAAATCAGGAAGCTTTTTAAACAGCAAAATAAAACAGATGAGTTCACTCAGGATATGTTAAAAAATTATTATAAAATTCCAGTTATGTGCTTATTAAAAATCAAAGATTCTATAGACACATGGGAAAAACAATCTGGGGCAAATGGATATTTTAATTTTATAGAAAATTATATGGGAAGTCACATTAAAGGAACAGAAATGGAATTTGGTGTCATGAACTCTGTGAGGAATGAAATATAATCATTTGTAAGTCTTATAACAAAATAACTGCTTCCAAAAATCAAATTAAAAAATATCCAGAATAATAGATATTATTTACTTATAATCGATATATGATAAAAGGGAAGATACCCTATCAATAGATATAGGGCAAAATAATTAGATTATTATATCTCTATCCATAAAAAATTTCAAACTTTCCGATTTTTACAGAAAGGATAATGAAAACATGAAAAAAACGACTTATCTCTTAGGGCAATCGCTTAAAAATTGATAAGAAAAAGCTGGCACTTCTTTTGTCTATCGTGTATAACAGAAGATATTGAAATTATAGACAAAAGGAGTTATGACTGCTGTGAAAAATGAAAAGAGTTTTTTTGAGATTTTTGAAAACTTAGATGATCCAAGGGATAACAGGGGGAAAATTTATCCTCTGATTGATACTCTATGGCGTACTGGTTGGTTACAGTGATTTCACAAATATGAGCTACTATCTGA
>CAJUEI010000060.1 GCA_910585255.1 uncultured Lachnospiraceae bacterium | reverse complement strand
TCAAGAGATTGCTGCCCAACTCCAGCGTCCTCCCGGAACAGCATCAAGAGATTGCTGCCCAACTCCAGCGTCCTCCCGGAACAGCATCAAGAGATTGCTGCCCAACTCCAGCGTCCTCCCGGAACAGCATCAAGAGATTGCTGCCCAACTCCAGCGTCCTCCCGGAACAGCATCAAGAGATTGCCGCCCAACTCCAGCGTCCTCCTGAAACAGCATCAAGAGATTGCTGCCCCAACTCTAAATTCTACTGTTTTTTAAGACAGCCTTATCCTATCGCTTTCAAATTTTAACTTCCCTTTCAAAACCAACCTATGCCAATATAAAATAAAACCTGCAAAAAAGCAAGAATAAAGAAAAATATTTGAAATAAATGTAAGATTTCGTAGAAAAAACTTTTAAAAATCGTAATCTTTTCTCTTGTAATTCAGGGGAAAATACGTTATGATAAGGCTGTAAGTAATAAAAATCGGAGTGAATTGGTCGGCAGAGAGAATGTTTGATATGTGGAGTATTTTGGATGGAACGATAGGAGGAAAACATGGAATTTGTACATAAGTCCATTTTGCTGCAGGAGTGCTTGGATTTCTTACATATTAAACCAGACGGTATTTATGTAGACGGCACATTAGGCGGCGGTGGACATGCTTGGCATATTGCATCAAAACTGACCAAAGGAGGCAGATTAATTGGAATCGATCAAGATGCAGATGCAATTCATGCAGCCAGTATTCGACTGCAGGAATTTCAGGATCGGGTAACAATTGTAAGAAGGAATTACAGTGAAATACAACAAGTACTTTTGGATTTTGGAATAGAAAAAGTGGATGGAATTCTTTTGGATTTAGGGGTGTCTTCCTATCAGCTTGATACGCCGGAGCGGGGGTTTACCTATCGGGAAGAAGATGCTCCGCTGGATATGCGGATGGATCAGCGTCAGACACTAACCGCAAAAGAGATTGTAAATCAGTACAGTGAATATGAATTGTATCGGATGATACGGGATTACGGAGAAGAAAAGTTTGCAAAGAATATTGCGAAACATATTGTTGCCGAACGTCAGAAAAAGCCGATAGAAACGGCAGGTGAACTGACAGAGACGATTCGTCATGCAATTCCTCAAAAGGTCAGAGCAGTCGGAGGACATCCGGCAAAGCAGACCTTTCAGGCAATTCGGATTGAATTAAATAAAGAGCTGGAGGTTCTTAGTAATTCATTGGACACAATGATTGAATTACTGCAGCCAAAGGGAAGGCTTTGTATTATTACCTTTCATTCTTTAGAAGATCGAATTGTAAAAGTTGGTTTTAAAAATCATGAAAATCCATGTATCTGTCCGCCGGATTTTCCGGTTTGTGTCTGTGGAAGAATATCAAAGGGCAGAGTGCTTACGAAAAAGCCAGTGATACCGTCACAACAGGAACAGGAAGAAAATCCTAGATCGAAAAGTGCAAAGCTTCGGGTATTTGAACGGAGTGAATAAAGCAGAAGGTGGGAGGAATATTTATGGCATCTACAGCGAGAAGCAGAACAATTCATCGATCCAGACAGAATCCGTATCGCTATGTAACGGATGGCAGTGCAGCACGACAAGTAGAGCCTGTACCGCAGAGACAGCAGAAGAGCAGAAAGCAGCAGAGACCAAGGCAGGCACAGCAGGTAAGGGTGAAGTCTAGACTCTGCAATCCTTTTTCTGTTTTTCTTTTTGGAGTGGCAATTGTGGCTACTATTTATATTTGTGTACAGTATGTACAGCTGCAGACAGAGGTTATGGTGCGGTTAGAGACGATTAATAAGTATGAAGTGGAATTTAATAATATCGTTGCACAGAATAATGAATTGGAAGCCAGTATCAGCAATTATATGGATTTGCAGCATATCTATCAGGTAGCAACAGAGGAGTTGGGTATGACTTATCCGCAGCAGGGACAGGTCTTAGAATATGAGAACAGCAGTGCGGAATATGTTCGTCAGTATGGGGAAATCCCGGAAGTACCAAAAACAATGTCTCCTGTTAAGTAATAGAAAAGCCGTGCTTTGCAAGAAAGCAGAGAGGGAAATTTGCATTAGGAAAGGCGGGATGCAAAGGATGAGAAAACAGGATGTAACCAAGAAAAATGCGACTAAAAGAAATACAAAGAAAGCGACTGTAAAAAGTACGGGTCTGAAAAAGACCAATATTAAAAATACAAGAGTCAGAAAAGCGAATGTTACAAATAAAAGTATAGAGAGAAGGAAGCAAAACTTTGGTAAAAAATTAACCAGGAAGATGAGGAAAAAGCTGGCACAAACATTGGGCGTGTTTGTGCTAGTTTTATTTGGACTGGTAGGAAATCTGACTTATATTAATATGACAAATGGGCAGGAATTTACCGTAAAAGTGTTGTCACAGCAGGGCTATCAAAGTCGAGTGCTTCCCTATAAGCGAGGGAACATTACAGATCGCAATGGTGTGGTATTGGCGACCAGTACAACGGTTTATAATCTGATATTAGATGCAAAACTGATTTATTCGGAGGAGGATGGTTCTTCTCTTCAGGCGGTATTAGTAGCTTTAAATCATTGTTTTGGCTATGAAACGGCAGATGTAAAAGCAAAGTTAGAAGCAAATCGGGAAAGCCAGTATATTATTTATGACAGAGAACTGACCTACGAACAGATAGAAGAGTTTCACAATCTGCAGAACGGAAATTTTGAAGAGCGTCCTGAGTGGTTTCCTAAAGATGTGTATAAAATAGGGGATTTAAGCGGAGTGTGGTTTGAGGAGGGAGCGGTACGCAGTTATCCTTATGGCACGCTTGCATGTGATGTACTGGGTTTTTCAAATATGGAAAATGTGGGAAGCTATGGGATTGAGCAGTATTATAATAGTACTTTAAATGGTACGAATGGACGTATTTATGGTTATCTAAATGAGGAAAACGGTATGGAAAAAGTGGTGAAAAGTGCAATTGACGGAAATACCGTGGTATCTACTTTGGATATCAATCTGCAGATGATTGCGGAAAAGTGGATTGATCAGTATATGAAAGAAGTCGGAGCGGCAAATGTAGCAATTATGATGATGGATCCCAATAATGGAGAAATTCTTGCAGAGGCTTCCGCCCCGGTATTTGATTTAAATGATCCCAGTGATCTTTCTGCGTTTTATACGGATGCAGAGCTGGCGGCGATGACTTCGGAAGCAAAGATGGATTTTCGCTATAAGCTGTGGAAAAATTTCTGTATCAGTGAGGTATTTGAACCCGGATCGACACAGAAACCATTTACCGTGGCAGCGGCTTTGGATGAGGGAACGATTCGGCAGACAGATACTTTTTTATGTGAAGGACAGTTGTTTGTAGGAGATGATTTTATTCACTGTCACAATGTGGCTGGAGACGGATGGCTGACATTAGGAGAGAGTATTATGTATTCCTGCAATGTGGCTTTGATGAAGATTGCACAGAGTATGGGAAGAGAACAGTTTGCGGAATATCAGCGGGTGTTTGGAATGGGAAGCAAAACCGGAGTAGATCTTCCGGGAGAGGAGGAAGGACTTTTGTATTCGGCTTCTCGTATGGGGGCGGCAGATCTGGCTACTAACTCGTTTGGACAGAATTTTAATGCTACAGCGACACAGATGATTGCCGGATTTTGTTCTTTGATTAATGGCGGGAATTACTATCAGCCTCATATCATGAAAAAGATTATAGAGCCGTCCGGCGGTACGGTAAAGACCTATGAACCTGTGCTGGTAAAGAATACAATCAGCAAAGGGACTTCGGATCTGATTCGGGAGTATCTCTATCAGACAGTAGAGGGAGGAACCGGAAGAAAGGCAGCGATAGAAGGGTATACGATTGGCGGAAAGACTGGTACGGCAGAAAAGCACCCACGAGATAAAAAACGTTATCTGGTGTCGTTTCTTTGTTTTGCACCGGTAGAGGATCCGCAGATTGTCTGCTATTTTATTATAGATGAGCCGAATATACCTGATCAGGACGATGCTTCTCAGGCTACAGTAATGGCACACAATGTATTGAGAGAGGTTCTGCCTTATATGGGGATCTATCCGATTGGTCCTGTAGAGGAGGAATCAGAGGAGGAGAGCAGTACAGAGGAAGAGACACAAGAGACAACAGAAGAGGAGACGGAAACGACAACACATCCAGAGTCTCATTTTAATGAATCTTATTTTGGCAATGGAGTGATGGGAGAGACTACGGCAGAGGGAGAGACCACGGCAGAAGGAGAGACTGTGGCAGAGACAAGTTCTGCTGCAGAAACCACATTGGAACAGGAAACTGATACACAATAATCATATCTGAGAGAAATGGATAATAGACTTAGTACAAATAGAAAAAAAGGACAGCTTTCCGATTATGTTGGAGTGGAACACGACAGGAAGCCGAAGAAAAACGCTGGTATTTTTATGCTGTGTGGCAACTGTTTTTTTCGTTTTATCGATTCGTTTGTCTTATCTGATGATTTTTAGGGCAGACTATTATAATGAAAAGGCAGATGAACTGCACCAAAGAGAACGGGCGATTAAAGCGGCAAGGGGAGAAATTTATGATCGAAATGGTGTATTGATTGCCGCCAATAAGACAGTTTGTACGATTTCTGTTATTCACAGTCAGATTACGGATGAGGAAGAGGTAATCCGGGTTTTGTGCAAGGAATTGGATCTTTCGGAAGAAACGGTGCGAAAGAGAGTGACAAAGGTAAGTGCAAGAGAGCGGATTCAGTCTAATGTAGAAAAGGAAGTGGGAGATCGAATCCGAGAGTATAATTTGGATGGGGTAAAAGTAGACGAAGATTACAAGCGTTATTATCCCTATGGAACACTTGCCTCGAAAGTATTGGGATTTACCGGAAGTGATAATCAGGGGATTATCGGCTTGGAAGTACAGTACGAGGAATATCTAAAAGGAACGGACGGATTGATTCTTACTGTGACAGATGCAAAGGGAGTGGAATTAGAGAATACGGCAGAGGATAGGATTGATCCGATTAACGGGAATCATCTGACCACCAGTTTAGATGTCAATATTCAGCAGTATGCAGAACAGGCGGCACAGAAAGTATTGGAAAAGAAAAATGCAAAAAGTGTTTCGGTATTGGTAATGAACCCGCAGAACGGAGAGATCTATGCCTGTGTCAATCTGCCGGAGTTTGACTTAAATCATCCTTTTACACTTCCTACAGAAGAGACCGGACTGACGGAGAAGGAAAAGCAGGATCGGTTAAATCAGATGTGGAGGAATCGATGTATTAATGATACGTATGAACCGGGATCGACTTTTAAGATTATTACGATGTCGGCGGCTTTAGAGGAAGGGGTGGCAGGATTAGGCGATCAGTTTTCCTGTCCCGGATTTAAGATTGTGGAGGATCGGAAGATTCGCTGTCATAAAGTAAGCGGACATGGAGCAGAGACATTTGTGCAGGCAGTTATGAATTCGTGTAATCCGGTTTTTATTGAACTGGGACTGCGGTTGGGAGTAGACCGGTATTATGAGTATTTTCAGCAGTTTGGTCTGTTGACAAAGACTGGAATTGATCTTCCGGGAGAAGCGGGAACGATTATGCATAAAAAGGACAATATGGGATTGGTGGAACTTGCTACGGTATCGTTTGGGCAGTCTTTTCAGATTACACCAATTCAGTTGGTGACAACCGTCAGCTCTTTGATTAATGGCGGAAACCGGATTACGCCTCATTTTGGTGTAGATATTCGGGATACGGAAGGAAATGTAATTGAGACACTGACCTATCCGGTTCGAGAGGGAGTGCTTTCTGAGGAGACGTCTGAAACGGTTCGCTATGTATTAGAACAGGTTGTGGATGGGGGAAGCGGAAAAAATGCCTATTTGGAAGGATACCATATTGGTGGAAAGACAGCGACATCCGAGAAGCTCCCGCGAAGAGAGAATAAATATATTTCTTCGTTTTTGGGGTTTGCCCCTGCTTCTGATCCGCAGGTAATTGCCCTGATTACCATTGATGAACCAGAAGGGATTTATTATGGCGGAACGATTGCTGCTCCAGTGGTTCGGGAAATATTTGAAAATATCCTTCCCTATCTTGGAATTGAGGAGGATCTTACAGCAGAAGAGGAGAAAAAGGATTGACGGACCAAATACAAAAGTCTATACTGATTGTTTAGGAGAGAATGTATGGAATCAAAGATATTGTTGCCGATTATTTTATCATTTACCATATGTGCGGCTCTGTGTCCGATTATTATTCCTTTTCTTAGAAGGCTGAAGTTCGGACAGCCGATTCGGGAGGACGGCCCTAGAGAACATCTGAAGAAATCGGGAACTCCTGCTATGGGCGGAATTATATTTCTGATTAGTATTGTAGTGACCAGTCTGTTTTGGATTTCGGAATATCCAGATAGTATTCCAGTTTTATTTGTTACGCTGGGTTTTGGGTTTATTGGATTTTTAGATGATTATATTAAAGTCGTGCTGAAGAATCAGAAGGGGCTGCTGCCAAAACAAAAGATGTTTGGACAGATATTGGTATCGGTGGTATTTGCTGTCTATCTGTTTCAGTTTTCCAAAGGAGGACGGGAGGTTATTCTGCCGTTTACCGGAGGAAGCTGCTGGGATATGGGGAAACTTTGGCTTCCTGCTTATTTCTTTATTGTGCTTGGAACGGTAAATGGGGCAAATTTTACTGATGGATTAGATGGGTTGTGCTCAAGTGTTACACTGTTGATTGCCGTATTTTTTCTAATGGTATCGATTGGAACAAAAGCGGGTTTGACACCGATTGCCGGAGCTGTGATTGGAAGTTTAATGGGATTTTTATTATTTAATGTCTATCCAGCAAGAGTTTTTATGGGAGATACTGGCTCGTTGGCACTGGGAGGATTTGTGGTTTCTATGGCTTATATGCTGCATATGCCGTTGTTTTTGGTATTGGTTGCATTTATTTATATGATAGAGATTCTTTCTGTTATGATTCAGGTGGTATATTTTAAAAAGACAGGAGGAAAGCGGATTTTTAAAATGGCACCGATACATCATCACTTTGAGCTATGTGGCTGGTCGGAAACAAGAGTAGTAGCGGTATTTTCTATTGTAACGGCTCTTTTTTGCATGGTAGCTTATTTAGCTTTATAACTATTTAGAATAAAAGAAGAAAAGAGAAGGGAAAAGAGATGGATTTGAAAGATAAAAAGGTTATTGTGGTTGGATGCGGAATCAGCGGAATCGGAGCAGTCCGTTTGTTAAGCCAGACAGGGGCAGAGATTCTGCTGTATGATGAAAATCAAAAGTTAAAAACAGAAGAGGTAAAGGCAAAGCTGCCAAAAGATTGTTCGGTTACTATTCAGATTGGGGAATGGAAAGCCGATATATTAAGGGAAGTTGACATAATGATTGTAAGTCCGGGAATTGCAGTGGATGCTCCCTATATTAGAATGGCAAAAGAAGCGGGAATATTAATTTGGGGTGAGATTGAGCTTGCCTATCAGTTTTCTAAGGGGCAGTTGGCTGCGATTACCGGAACCAACGGAAAGACAACGACTACCGCACTGACCGGAGAGATTTTAAAGGCGGCTAGAGAAGATGTTTATGTGGTAGGAAATATAGGAATTCCTTATACTTCTATTGCATTAGAGACGAAAGAGGAGACCGTGACGGTAGCAGAGATCAGCAGTTTTCAATTAGAGACGATCTGGAAATTTGCACCGCAGGTATCGGCTATTTTAAATATTACGCCGGATCATCTGAACCGTCATAAGACAATGGAGAATTATATTGCAGTAAAAGAAAGTATTACGAAGAATCAGACCGAAAATGATACCTGTGTATTAAATTATGAAGATCCGATTTTAAGGGAGTTTGGGACTGTTGTACATACGAAAACGGTATTTTTCAGCAGTAAAAGAAAGTTAGAAAGGGGGCTTTATCTAGAAGGCGAAGAGATTATTTATCAGACCGATACAGAGCGGATTCCGATTGTAAAAGTTTCCGATATGCAGCTAGTAGGAATACATAATGTGGAAAATGTAATGGCAGCGGTAGCGATTGCTTTTGCACTGGGAGTTTCGATTGAAGTGATTCGAAAGGCAGTGCGGGAATTTCGGGGAGTGGAGCATCGGGTAGAGTTTGTCTGTGAGAAGGATGGGATTGTCTATTATAATGATTCCAAGGGAACCAATCCAGACGCTTCGATTCAGGCAATTCGTGCGATGAGCCGTCCGACTCTTTTAATTGGAGGAGGATATGATAAGCAGTCGGAATTTGACAGTTATATAAAGGAATTTGGAGAGAAAGTAAAACTTTTGGTTTTAATTGGTGCGACCAAAGAAAAGATTGCCAAGACAGCGAGAAAATATGGATTTGATGCAATTCTTTTTGCAGATAGTTTAAAAGAAGCGGTTCAGCTATGCAGAGAGCATGCAGAACAGGGGGATGCTGTGCTGTTGTCACCGGCATGTGCGAGTTGGGATATGTTTCAAAGTTATGAACAGAGAGGCATATTGTTTAAGGAATATGTCAAAGCCTTATAGGGTTTGGCAGAAGAAGAGAGGGATAAAATGAAACAGCGCAGAGAGAGAGGATACTATGACTACAGCTTGCTGTTTATTATTGTTTTTTTGGTTGCATTTGGATTAGTAATGTTATATAGTACGATGTCTTATGAAGCACAGATGAGCAATATCTCAACAACACAAAGTTTGAAAAATCATATTATAGGGATTGTTTTAGGATTTGTTATGATGTATATTGCATCTTTGGTGCCGATTAACTGGTGGAAAGGGCTGGCTTGGTATTCCTATATTGCTGCAGTAGGACTGCTGCTGCTTTTGCTGACACCATTGGGAAAAAGTTCCCATGGTGCAACCAGATGGCTCTATATCGGATCGGTCAGCTTTCAGCCTGCTGAAGTAGCAAAGGTGGCTACGATATTGGTAATGGCAAAATTGATTTCCAAAGTGCCCCGTTCGATGCGAAAGATTGGAACGATGATAAAATTAATCTGTGTGATACTGCCGTTAGTACTGATCATTTACTTGATGACGAAGAATCTAAGCAGTGCGATTATTGTCTTTGGTATTGCTGCGGTTATGATTTTTGTTGCAACCCCCCGATATGATATTTTTATTGCTTTTGGAGGAGTCGTAGCGGTTTTTGTTTTTTTAATTGTAAAAAATATTGAGGCGATTGTAGCGGCAAGCGAAAGTTTCCGATTTGAGAGAATTCTTGCCTGGTTAAATCCAGAGAATTTTGCACAGGGAACAGGGTTTCAGACTCTTCAAAGTCTTTATGCCATTGGAAGAGGCGGTATTTTTGGAAAGGGACTTGGGAATAGTATTCAGAAGCTGAGCTTTCTTCCAGAGGCACAAAACGATATGATTTTTGCGGTAATCTGCGAAGAATTGGGATTGTTTGGTGCAGTATGTGTCATTATTATGTTTTTATTTATGTTATGGCGTTTTGCTATTATTGCCAATTATGCACCGGATTTATTTAGCTCTATGTTAGCGATTGGAATTATGGCACATATTGCGATTCAGGTAATTTTAAATATTGCTGTTGTTACCAATACCATGCCAAATACCGGAATTACACTTCCGTTTATCAGTTACGGCGGAACTTCTGTTATGGTATTGCTGGCTGAGATGGGAATTGCACTTGGCGTATCACGGAAAGTAAAGAATGAAATTTAAAGAAGACAGAAAGTTGGGATTTGTTTAAAATCTGAAAAAAGCAGGTTTCGTCTGGCTGAGGGATAGAATGATGATGAAAAAGAAACATAAGTGGGGCAGAGCAGTGATTTTGTTATTGGTATTGATTCTTTTTGCAGCAGGTTTATATTCACTGCGGATTACCTCTGTACAGTATGTAGGGAACACCAGATATAGTGAGGAAGAGATGAGCCGCTTACTGTTTTTGGAGAGTTATGAACAAAATCCTATCTATTGTTTTTTTGCGAATCAATATAAAGAGAAAAAACAGATTCCTTTTATAGAAACATATGAGATAGAATTTCTGTCTTGGAATCAGATTAAAGTTACAGTATATGAAAAAGGGATTGCAGGCTATGTGGACTATAAAGGACACTATATGTATTTTGATAAGGACGGAATTGTAGTGGAGAGTTCACAGGAGCTGTTAGATGGGGTTGTAAAGATAGAAGGACTGGATTTTGAGCATATTGTACTTCATCAGGTACTGCCTGTAGAGAAAGAAGAGGTCTTTAATCTGATTCTTTCTTTGACGCAGATGCTTACAAAGTATGCCATTGACGTAGATAAGATTAGTTTTGATGCGGGAATGAATATCTGGATTTATCGGAAAAATGTGGTAGTACAGATGGGAAAGGATATTTATCTGGATGAAAAGATGGCTAAATTTAAGGATATGCTGCCGCAATTAGAAGGGCTTGCCGGGACGCTTTATTTGGATGATTATTCGGAAGATCGGGAAGAGTTTCGATTTAAAAAAGAGGAGTAAAAATAATAATCGTTCTAATATTTGGTATTACATTTGGAAAAAAATAAAATTTTTGGTTGATTATTTTCTAAAATAAATGTAGTATAGAAAAAAGATAGGTGGGGTAGTGGCGTCTCGGTGCCCAATGGAGAATGGGAGATATTTAGAACGGAGTCCCCTGAACATAAAAAGAACTGAGACAGGTAGAAATAGAAGGAGGACAAGCTTTTGTTAGAGATTACATCAAATGAAAGAACATCAGAAGCAAAGATTATTGTGGTGGGTGTTGGCGGTGCCGGAAATAATGCGGTAAACCGGATGGTAGATGAGAATATAGGTGGAGTGGAGTTTATTGGTGTGAATACGGATAAGCAGGCTTTACAGCTTTGTCGTGCTCCTAAAACGCTTCAGATCGGAGAAAAAGTAACAAAGGGACTTGGGGCAGGGGCACAGCCTGCTATGGGAGAGAAGGCAGCGGAAGAGAGTGCGGAAGAAATTGAGAAAGTGGTAGACGGAGCTGATATGGTGTTTGTGACCTGTGGAATGGGAGGCGGTACCGGGACGGGTGCGACTCCTGTTGTAGCAAGAATTGCAAAGCAGAAGGGAATTCTTACGGTCGGTGTAGTGACAAAGCCGTTTAAATTTGAGGCAAAAACTCGGATGAATAATGCAATCTCTGGAATTGCAAAATTAAAAGAGCATGTCGATACGTTAATTGTGATTCCCAATGATAAGCTGTTGGAAATTGTAGATCGCAGAACGACTATGCCTGATGCATTAAAGAAAGCAGATGAAGTATTGCAGCAGGCGGTACAGGGAATTACCGATTTAATTAATGTACCTGGTCTAATTAATTTGGACTTTGCCGATGTACAGACCGTTATGACAAATAAGGGAATTGCCCATATCGGGATTGGAAAGGGAAAGGGAGACGATAAGGCAATTGATGCGGTAAAGATGGCCGTTACCAGTCCTCTTTTAGAGACAACGATTCAGGGTGCAACTCATGTTATTATTAATGTGTCTGGAGATATCAGTTTAATGGAGGCAAATGAAGCTGCCAGTTTTGTACAGGAATTAGCAGGAGATGAGGCAAATATTATCTTTGGAGCGATGTTTGACGAGAGTACCAAGGATGAGGCAACCATTACGGTGATTGCGACCGGATTGGAGAATCAGGAGGTGGTTGTTACTGGACGGACGTCTTATGACCAGCAGAAAAACGAGCCAAATCGGGGAAATTCGATGACCGTAATTAACGGTGGAACAAGAAACGTTCAAAAGTCCGTGCCGCCGTTTCGTCCTGCAGCGGGACCTGTACAGGGTATGCCGATTCCGCCGTCAGGCTATCAGCAGATGCCAAATCCGTCTTCCGGGTATCAGCAGACGTCAAATCCATCTGTAGGCTATCAGCCGCCGAATCAGTCCTCTGATTATTCGTCTGCTCCTAATATAAGACCTGTACAAAATAACGGAAATAACGGTTATCATTTTGAAACGCCAAAACCGGCACCTAGAAATGTGGAAGAAAAAGAGATTAAGATTCCTACGTTTTTACAGAGAAATCGAAAATAAGAAAAGAGAATGAGGGACTGCAATGGTAATGGAAATCGTTCATTCTGCTATAGCAAGGAAGATGCTTTGCCAGCCGGTCAACAATTTAATTGCCCCTACAGAATTGGTTTGTTCTGTTGGCGTAATGGCAAGGAGGCTGGGGCTTTCAGAAGAAGAAGCAGAGCAGATTGCCGAATTATCGGATACAAGAGAGGTACAGCAAGAGATGATTGCTATTTTTTCTAAACAGGATTTGACAGAATTCGAGGAATCGTTTCAAAATCTGGCAGAGATGATTCGGGAATACCGTGGGGATGCTGTACCATTTTTGGAAGAATATCGGGAGCTTTTCCGATATAGTTATAAAAATCCTCTAAGGTTTCCCAAGATGAACAGATAAAAATTGTCAAATAGTTTGCTGTTTCTTTTACAGGAAATGACAATCTTCGAACAGAATATTTGGTATAATGATTCTGTTCTTAGCAAAGTCTTCCAGTAAAGGAGGCAGCTTTTTTGCATGTTGTAGTTTATCTTGATGTGCTGTTTGGGATTAATCTGCTGATGAATGGAATGGTACTTGCCTGTATGAAGCTGTGTCTAAGAGAAAAGACAACCTGGCTGCGGTGGCTAATCGCATCTGTAATGGGAACGGCATGTTATTGTATTGCCTTTTTTTTGCCGTTTTTAAAAGACGGTTTCAAGAGCAGGGTTTATTTTTTATTGGTAGCAGCGGTTATGGTAAAAATTTTATTTCCGATAAAAGAATGGAAAAAGTGGATCGGTTATATCGCTTTGCAGTATGGGATTGCCGGTGTATTGGGAGGATTGATTCAAGGGTTCTACTATGGATTAAGTGCCAATACGCCAGCTAAGACAGTTTGGGAGGCAGGAATTGGAAAGGGATATCAGGAACCGAAATTTTTTCATTTTCTTTTTCTTGTTTTTTTGGCGGGAATTCTATTTTATATTGGCAGCAGATATTTTTATCACAAAAGGCAAAAGGAGGATGGAAGATACCGAGCTTTTTTAAGGGTGGGAAAGCAGACAGGCACGGTAAAGGCACTATTAGATACAGGAAATTCTCTTATGGAACCAGTGAGTCATGCCCCTGTTTTGGTAGGAGATTTGGCAGGGTTACAAGAGTTTTTTGACCGAGAGGAACAAGAGCAGATAGAGGTATTTTATAAAACTGGTTTTTATAAGGGGGAAAGGAAGATACGTCTGATTCCCTATCATGCAGTTGGGGTAAAGACCGGAATTTTAATTTCTTATCCGATTGACGAAGTGGTTCTCTTTAAGGAGGAGGAACCAATGATTCGGAAGAAGGGGATTTATCTGGCGGTTAGTCCGATTTGCGTCAGTGGTGATGGAAGCTATCAGCTTCTTCTGCATCCAGGTATTCTAAATTAAATATGGAGGAAAGGTTTGGTAAATAAGATGTTGATTAAAGTAAAATTTAAAAATCAGATTCAGCTTCGTATGGTTCCTACATTTCGCAATCTATTTCTTCACTCACAGAGAGATATTCACTATATTGGAGGAGCAGAAGTGCTGCCGCCGCCGTTAGAGGCTGAAGAGGAGGCGGAGGCAATTGCATCTCTTACAGGAGAAGAGCCGCAGAAGGCACGGTCTTTGCTGATTGAACGAAATCTTCGGCTTGTTGTATACATAGCAAAGAAGTTTGATAATACCGGAGTTGGGGTAGAGGATTTAATCTCAATTGGTACAATTGGACTAATTAAAGCGATTAATACTTATAATCCTTCTAAAAATATTAAGCTTGCTACTTATGCATCGCGGTGCATTGAAAATGAAATTTTAATGTACCTTAGACGGAACAGCAAGAGAAAGATGGAGGTTTCTATTGATGAGCCTTTAAATGTAGACTGGGATGGGAACGAACTTCTTTTATCGGACATTCTTGGAACAGATGAAGATGTGATTTATAAAGATTTGGAAGATGAGATGGAGCGGAAACTTTTAAGCAAGGCAATTAATAAATTAAATAAACGGGAAAGAACAATTGTAGAGCTTCGGTTTGGATTAAATTCGGCGGATGGAGCCGAGATGACACAGAAAGAGGTAGCAGATTTGCTTGGAATTTCGCAGTCTTATATTTCACGGTTAGAAAAGAAAATTATCAGCAGACTAAAAAAAGAGATTGTACGATTTGAATAAGAGGAGTATAATAAAGCTCGATTAAAGTGGGAACGGAGGATAAAAATGACAAAGCAATTACCGAAACGCAATGAGGTTGCAGTGAAAGATACTTGGGATTTATCTAGTCTTTTTGCAGATGATAGGGCGTGGCAGACAGAATTTGAATTGTTGGAGCAGGAAATTGATTTATTGGGATATTATAAGGGACGATTAAAAGAATCTTCTTCTATGCTTTTTGAGGCATTAGAAACCGCTTCAGATTTAAGGAGGAGATTGGAGCGGCTTTTGGTTTATGCACAACAAAGCTTAGATACCGATACGGCAAATTCTTATTATCAAAAGATGTATGGGCGGGTGCAAAATCTGGATGTAAAGATGACCAGTGCAGCTGCCTATATGGAACCTGAGATTTTGGCGATTCCAGAGGATCGTTTAGAGGAATATAAAAAGTCTTTCGGCAGTTCTTATATTCGGTTTATAGAAAATATTACCAGACAGCGGGAACATATGCTTTCTGCTGAGATGGAAGAGATGTTATCGAAAGTAAGAGAGTTTTCCGATGGAGCTTCTGAGATATTTTCTATGTTCCATAATGCAGATATTAAGTTTGGTGCAGTGATAAATGAGGAAGGGGAAGAGATAGAACTGACGCATGGACGCTATGGACGGTTTTTAGAAAGCAGCAATCGGGATGTTCGTAAGCAGGCATTTCAGAAATTATATGCTTCTTACCAAAATTTTGAAAATACATTAGCTGCTACTTATCAGACCAATTTAAAGGCGACCTGTTTTTATGCTAAGGTAAAAAAGTATCGTTCTTCTAGAGAGGCTTCTTTGGATAAGAGCAATATTCCTTTGGAGGTCTATGACAATCTGCTGGATGCGGTTCATCAAAATCTGCCTTTATTGCACCGCTATGCTGCTCTTCGAAAAAAGCTGCTTGGAGTGGAAGAGTTGCATCTGTATGATCTGTATACTCCGATTGTAGCCGATATGGATAAAAAGTATTCTTTTGAAGAGGCAAAAGAGTTGGTCAGAAAGGCGTTAAAGCCAATGGGAGAGGAGTATCTTTCTATTTTAGAGAAAGGGTTTTCTGAGCGGTGGATAGATATCTATGAAAATCAGGGGAAGCGAAGCGGAGCTTATTCCTTTGGAAGCTATGACAGCAATCCCTATGTATTGTTAAATTATAATCAGTCATTAAAGAGTGTGTTTACTTTGGCACATGAGATGGGACATTCTATTCATTCCTATTATTCCAATAAAAATCAGGATTATATCAATTCACAGTATCAGCTTTTTGTGGCAGAAGTGGCTTCTACCTGTAATGAGTCACTGCTGATTCATTCGCTTTTGGAGGATTGTACGAATAATCGGGAACGTGCGTATCTGTTAAATTATTTTATGGAAGAATTTCGGGGAACGGTATTCCGCCAGACGATGTTTGCTGAGTTTGAAAAGCAGGTGCATGAAATGGTCGAAAATGGAGAGGCACTTAATGCAGAGGAATTAAAGGAATTATATCATAGATTAAATCAGGAATATTTTGGGGATGCGGTGATAATTGATCGAGAGATTGATATGGAGTGGGCAAGGATACCGCATTTTTACAATGACTTTTATGTATATCAGTATGCTACTGGTTTTTCTGCTGCTATTGCACTTTCCAAGCGAATTTTAGAACAGGGAGAGACGGCGGTAGAAGATTATAAGAAATTTTTAAAGGGTGGATGTTCACGGTATCCGATTGAACTTCTTAAGGCGGCAGGTGTCGATATGACGACTTCAGCTCCGGTAAAAGCGGCACTGCAGATGTTTGAAGAGTTATTGAATGAGTTTGAAAGGCTAATGGAGGAATAAAGATATGATAGAAAGAGGAGGCAGCAGATGAAAAAGACTGTGGCAGTAGAGCCAGATGGAAGAAATTTGCTGGAAATTCTTACAGGGCAGTTCTATGAGCTGCCTTCTTTTTGTGCAGGAAGGGGAACCTGTAAAAAGTGTAAGGTTCGGGTAAAAAAGGACGGAGAAGAGGCAGAAGTATTGGCTTGTCAGTATATTCCAGAGGAACCTTGTCAAGTGGAGTTTTTACAGGAAGAGAGAGAGTTTTGGGTGGAGAAACGGGTTTATATAGAGAGAGAAGAGGGAGAGAAAATAGAGGGGATAGCAGACAGCAGGGAACAGGACAGGCAGGTTGCAGTGGATATTGGGACGACTACGCTTGCTATGCTGCTTTTAGATGGAAAGGGGAATATACTTTCTAGCTGGACAGGATTAAATTCACAGAGGAAATATGGTGCAGATGTGATTTCACGTATTGAAAGGGCAAATAAGGGAGAGAAACAAATATTAACGGATTGTATTCGGGCAGATATTCTTGGAGGGTTGAAATCGCTTTGTGATGGGAAAAAGATTTCTAGGGTTGTGGTAGCGGGAAATACAACGATGCAGCATTTATTTGCCGGGTATCCGGTGGATGGGCTGGGGAGGTATCCATTTTCGGTTGCTCAGAAAAATTTGGTAGTGGGAAGGTTAGAGGAATTTTATTCGGAACTGCCGGATTTGCTTCGGGATGCGGAGTATGTCAGTATGCCTTGTATCAGTGCTTTTGTAGGGGGAGATATTATGGCGGGGATATTGGAGGTGGAAAGGCAGATTGTTGATAGGAAGAGAGAGGGGAGAAATTGGCTGCTGCTGGATTTGGGAACCAATGGGGAGATGGTGCTGTATTCGGAAGGGGTCTATTATACGGCATCAGCGGCAGCGGGACCGGTGTTGGAGGGAGGAAATATTAGCTGCGGAATGGGAAGTGTGGCGGGAGCGATTGACCATGTGTGGGAACGGAATGGAGAAGTGGAGTATAGTACGATAGGGGGAGAGATTCCGATAGGGATCTGCGGAACGGGGTTAATTGAGAGTATTGCTGTTTTACGCAGGATGGGGATTTTGGAACAGAGCGGACTTTTGGCGGGGTATGCGGAGAGCGGGTATCTGCTGGCAAGGGGATTCCATGGTGATATGATTCGGATTACACAGGAGGATATTCGGCAGTTTCAGCTTGCAAAGGCGGCAATTCGTTCGGGGATAGAGATTCTTTGTCAGACAGCGGGGGTGGATGTGCAGGGTTTGGAGAGGATTTATTTGGCGGGGGGTTTTGGAACAAAGCTGGATGTAAAAAAGAGCTGCGAGGTGGGGTTGCTGCCGCTGGTGAGTCGGAATCGGTATAGGGTGATTGGAAATGCTTCATTAGGTGGGTGCAGGGTGTATTGTATGGAGGAGAATGTGGGGGAGGAGTTGGAGAGGGTACAGGAGTCTGCCAAAAAGGTGACACTTGCGTTAAAGGAGGAATTTCAGGTGCGGTATTTGGAGTATATGTGTTTTTAGGGGGAGATAGGATTGGGGGGGACGCTAGAGTTGGAAAACCTAGTCTTTCTGCTGTTCCGATCTCTGGAAAGTAAGAACGTCTAATGCCTCTGAATCTAGGTGTGTTCAGCCGGACGGATCGGGGTGCA
>CAJUEI010000059.1 GCA_910585255.1 uncultured Lachnospiraceae bacterium | reverse complement strand
GGGTGTGTTTAGCCCGCTGTACGGGCGAATTGCACCCCGGTCCGTCCGGTTGATGCACCTAGATTCAGAAGTCTTAGAGCTTCTGCTTTTCGGAGAGCGGAACAGCGGACTCCTAATGCACTCTGGCGGACTTCCCGGAACTTTTTAGAAGTGGGGTTATAGGATTATGTTGGATTGTTGATATTGAAATTTAATAGGATTTTCACTATAATGAAAAAGGAGGTTTAAAATGAAACAGATCGATCTTCATGTTCATTCAAATGTATCGGATGGAACATTTACACCGAAAGAACTGGTGCTTTATGCGAAAGAAAAGGGATTGTCTGCTTTTGCTTTGACGGATCATGATACGGTGAGGGGGATTTCTGAGGCGGAAGAAGCGGCAAAAGGAGAGGATTTGGAATTGATTCCGGGGGTTGAGATTTCTTCGGAGTACAGAGGGGGAGATATCCATATCTTGGGGCTTTATATTGACTATAGGCAGGTTTCGTTTTTAGATGCTTTGCAGAAATTTATAGAGGTACGGGAAAAGCGGAATGTAGAGATGGCGGAGAAATTGTCTCAATATGGGTTTCCTGTTACAATGGAGCAGATGTATGCGGTTTATTCAAAAGCTGTGATAACTCGTGCTCATTTTGCAAAGTATATGAAGGCAAAGGGGTATGTTTCTTCTTGTGAGGAAGCATTTGAGAAGTATATTGGAAAGAATGGTCCCTGTTATGTGCCAAGAACCATGATACAGCCGAAAGAAGCAATACGGCTGATTCGGGAGGCAAAGGGAATTCCGGTACTGGCACATCCTCTGCTGTATCATCTTACGTTAGAAGAGTTGGAGGAGATGATAGAGGAGTTAAAGGAGTGGGGGCTGCAGGGGATAGAGGTGTTTTATTCGATGAATCAGGAGGGAGACGAAAGTTTGGTTGCTTCTCTTGCTAAAAAGTGGGGATTGGTTATGACAGGAGGGTCTGATTTTCATGGAAGTACAAAGCCTCATATTGATTTGGGGGTTGGAAGAGGGGATTTGTGTGTTTGGGAGAGTTTGTTAGAGCCGTTAAAAAAGCTGAAAGAAGAGAGGAGATAGGGGTATTGTGGAATAGTATTATTAAATTTATAAGTGAGGACAGAGGAAGGAACTATTTTGTCGGATCTTGGAAAGAGAGAAGAGAATGAAACTTGACATGCATTGCCATACAAAAGAGGGTTCACTGGATGGAAAGGTGAGCATTGCAGATTATATTGCTATTTTGCAAAGACGTGGTTTTGATGGAATGGTAGTGACGGATCACAATTCCTATAATGGATATCGGTATTGGAAGAAGCATATTAAAGGAAAGCGATATACCAATTTTAAAGTGTTTAAAGGGGTGGAATATGATACCATTGATGCCGGACATATTTTGGTGATTATGCCGGAGGGAGTAAAGCTAAAGATTTTGGAGCTGCGGGGACTTCCTGTACAGGTGCTTATTGATTTGGTGCATAAGCATGGAGGGATTCTTGGACCGGCTCATCCGTGCGGAGAAAAATATCTGAGTGTTACGAATACAAAAAAATATTGGTTTCGTAAAAATATATTGGCGAAATTTGATTTTATTGAAGAGTTTAATGCCTGTGAATCGGAGGAATCAAATTGTTCTGCCGCTATGCTGGCACAGGTGTATCGGCTGGCGGGGACAGGCGGAAGTGATGCACATAAGGTAGACTGTATCGGAACGGCTTATACTCTGTTGGAGGAAAGAGTTGAAAATGAGACGGAATTAATTGCTTATATTAAGGCAAGAAAACCGATGAAGACTGGCGGAGTGTATTATCATGGAACGACAAAAGAAAAACTTGGTGTGGCAGGAGCGGTTCTGACACAGAGTTTTTGGTTTTATAATCGGTTTACTTGGCTGATGAAAACTTATAGTCGAAAGAAAACGCTTCGTTCGGAAAAGTAGAGGCTTTACAAATAACAGGTTATGCGATAAAATACTCGAATAGGAAGAAAGAACCAGAAAATTGGTTAGAGGAGGGCATATTGGATGACTGAGACAAAAGCAGTGCTGACAGAGGCAGAAAGGGAAGAGAAGTTACAGGAAAAGACAGAGGAAAAAGAGGTAAATTCAAAAAATTTTATTGAGCAGATTATTGAGAAAGATTTGGAGGAGGGTGTCTATCAGCATGTACAGACTCGATTTCCTCCAGAACCGAACGGATATCTGCATATCGGACATGCTAAGTCGATTTTATTAAATTATGGGCTGGCACAGAAGTATCATGGAAAGTTTAATATGCGGTTTGACGATACGAATCCGACCAAGGAAAAGACCGAGTTTGTGGAGTCCATTTTGGCGGATATCCGCTGGCTGGGAGCGGATTGGGAGGATCGGCTGTTCTTTGCTTCAAACTATTTCCAGCAGATGTATGAGGCTGCAGTGACGCTGATTCGGAAAGGGAAAGCGTATGTCTGTGATCTGTCTGCAGAAGAGATTCGAAGCTATAGAGGGAGTTTGACTGAGCCGGGAAAGGAAAGTCCCTATCGGAATCGTTCGGTAGAAGAGAATTTGGAATTGTTTGAAAATATGAAAAACGGGATGTATCAGGACGGGGAAAAGGTGCTGCGGGCAAAGATTGATATGGCTTCTCCTAATATCAATATGAGAGATCCCGTGATTTACCGGGTTGCACATATGACGCACCACAATACGGGAGATACTTGGTGTATTTATCCAATGTATGATTTTGCCCATCCGATTGAGGATGCGATAGAGCAGATTACTCATTCTATCTGTACTTTGGAGTTTGAGGATCACAGACCGCTTTATGATTGGGTTGTGCGGGAGTTGGAGTATCCAGAACCGCCAAAGCAGATTGAGTTTGCTAAGCTTTATCTTACCAATGTAGTAACAGGGAAGAGGTATATTAAGAAGTTAGTGGAAGATGGCGTGGTAGACGGCTGGGACGATCCTCGTCTGGTGACAATTGCGGCACTTAGAAGGAGAGGCTTTACTCCAGAATCGATTAAGAAGTTTGTAGAATTATGCGGAGTTTCGAAAGCGAATAGTTCCGTAGATTATGCGATGTTAGAGTACTGTATCCGGGAGGATTTAAAGCAGAAGGCACCTCGCTATATGGCAGTATTGGATCCGATTCGGCTGGTGATTGATAATTATCCAGAGGGAGAAACCGAGTATGTGGAAGCGTGCAATAATCCAGAAAATGAGGCAATGGGGACACGCAAGATTCCTTTTGGACGGGAAGTGTATATTGAGCGGGACGATTTTCGGATTGAACCTCCTAAAAAATATTTTCGGCTGTTTCCGGGGAATGAAGTGCGGCTGATGCACGCCTATTTTGTCACTTGTACCGGTTATGAGACAGATTCGGACGGAAAGGTAACAGTGGTGCATGCCACTTATGATCCGAAGACAAAGTGCGGAAGTGGTTTTTCTGAACGAAAAGTAAAAGGAACGATTCATTGGGTACCAAAGGAAGCTGCTATAGAAGCAGAAGTTCGTCTGTATGAAAATTTAGTGGATGAAGAAAAGGGCAAGTTAAATGCAGACGGCACATTAAATCTCAATGAACATTCTATACAGGTAATGCCTGTTTGTTATTTAGAGCCAGCATTTTACGGGGCGAAAGCACCGGATAGCTTTCAGTTTGTAAGAAACGGATTTTTCTGTGTAGACAGTAAGGATTCTCTGCCGGAGCATCTGGTATTTAACCGGATTGTTTCGTTAAAGAGTTCATTTAAGTTATAAAAACAGAATAAGAGACCGTTTTTATGAGCAAAGGAGAAGAAGTAAATGGGCGGCTTATTTGAAGGGTTGGAAAAGTTGGGTTTTAAAAAAATTAAGGAAGAAGAGATATTTGCCATGAATAATCAAAGGAACAAAGAAGAAGAGGCAAAGCAGGCAAAAATTGCAGAAGAGAAAAAAGAAGAAGAATATTTATTTGAAAAGAGATATAGCTGTCCCATTTGTGAAAATAAATTTACAGAACATACCGTAAGGGCAGGAAAGGCAAGGCGAATTGGTTCGGATTTAGATCTAAGACCAAAGTATGTCGGAGTAGATGCGACAAAGTATAATATTGTATTTTGTAAAAAATGCGGTTATGCTGCACCGATTTCCTCTTTCCCTCATATTTCGTCTCTGCAGAGGAAATTATTAAGAGAAGAAATACAGAAAAATTATACCGGAGTGGAGGAAGCAGGGAATACACTTTCCTATGAAGAGGCAGTGATTCGTTTTAAGCTGGCACTGTATTGTTCGGTTGTAAAGCATGGGCGGAATAGTGAAAAGGCGTATCTGTGTCTGCAGCTGGCGTGGATGTACCGGGGGATGGCAGAGCAACTGGAAGCATCGGGAACAGGAAAGAAAGAGGAATTAGAAAAGCTGCGGGCGGAGGAAAAGACCTATATTGAAAAAGCACATGCCGGTTTTGAAATGGCAGTAGCAAATGAGCTGTTTCCTATCTGTGGAATGGACGAGATGACATTTAATTATCTTTTAGCGGAGCTTTCTAGAAGAATAGGAAAAATAGACGAATGTAAAAAACTGTTGGGAATGATTTTAATCTCGAAGTCTGCATCGACTGTAGTAAAAGATCGGGCGAGGAGACTAAAGGAGATTGTAATGGAGGGAACGAGTGAATGATTGGATAATTCCCTTAGATGCAGAATCGAAAGAACCGATTTATAAACAGATTTATTCTTATATAAAAGAGGAGATTCGGTCAGGGCGGATTCCGTGTAAAAGCAGGCTGCCGTCTACTCGGGTATTGGCGGAAAATATGCAGTTAAGCCGCAGTACAATTACAATGGCATACGATCAGTTGGTAGCAGAGGGATATTTAGAAGCAAAACCTTGCCGGGGACACTATGTCGCCCAGATTGAGGATCTCTATCTGATATCTCCGTCAAAAAAAGAGGCAGAGCATCATTCGCAAACGGCAAAGACGCACTGCCTTTATGATTTTTCGCCAAGGGGAATCGATTTGGAAAGTTTTCCCTATTCGCTTTGGAGAAAGATTACCAAAAATATATTGAGCGAGGCAAAGAAGGACTTATTTCTTCTAGGAGAACAGAAGGGGGATTATGAGTTAAGAAAGGCCATACAGGAGTATCTCTACCATGCCAGAGGGGTAAATTGTACACCGCAGCAGTTGATTGTGGGAGCCGGAAATGAATATCTTTTGTGGCTTTTGCATCAAATTCTTGGAAAAGAGGCGGATTTGGTGGCAATGGAGAATCCGACCTATCAGCAGGCATATCGTGTGCTGCAGAGTCTGGGGCATCCGATCTGTCCGATCTCAATGGACGGGTCTGGAATGTTGATCTCCCAGCTTCAAAAGACACAGGCAAAGATTGCCTATGTCACGCCGTCTCATCAATATCCGCTTGGGGTGATAATGCCGATTAAGCGGCGGATGGAACTGCTTTCCTGGGCTATGGAGGCGGAGGGGCGGTATATTATTGAAGATGACTATGACAGCGAGTTCCGATATAAAGGAAAGCCGATTCCCAGCCTGCAGGGAGTGGATCAGGCGGGGCGTGTGATCTATATCGGAACGTTTTCCCGTTCGATTGCTCCGGCAATTCGAGTGAGTTATATGGTGCTTCCGGTTTCTCTAATGGAGCGGTATGAACAGAAATATGGATTTTATTCGTGTACGGTACCCAGAGTGGAACAGGCGGTGCTGACTTGCTTTTTACAGGAGGGATATTTTGAACGGCATCTCAACCGGATGCGGGCAAATTATAAGGCAAAGCATGATGTAATGTTAAGTGAGATACAAAAGTTTCCGGGTTTTTTGGTATCGGGGGAACATGCAGGGATTCATCTGCTTTTAACTGCAAAAGAAAAAAGGCAGGAACAGGAATTATTGGATCGGGCATGGCAGGGGGGAGTTCGGGTATATGGACTGTCGGAATATTATATTGGGGAAGTCGGAAAACGAGAGGATACCGTAGTGCTTGGGTATGCCAACCTATCCGAAAAGGAGATTTTAGAAGGGCTTGGGATTCTTCGAAGCGTTTGGGGGGTATGCAAAAGGTAAGGAGAGAGGTTTATGAAAGAAAAATTATATACCATACCAGTAAATGATGCATTTTCCGTAAATTGTGAATGTCCGATTTGTGCGATGAAGAAGAAATTAGAAGAAGATGCTGTGGATTATACAATGGGACCTAGCTATATGGAAGACGATACCAGAATGAAGACCGATCAGATGGGATTCTGTGAGAAGCATATGCGGATGCTTTGGGAGAAAAATAATCGGTTAGGACTGGCTTTGATTTCCAGTACACATATGAAAAAATTGATTCAAGAGACGGAGACACGGGCAGCACAGGGAGTAGAAAAAGGAGGATTTTTTAAAAAAGTAAAAGAAGATCCGGTTGTAGAGTATCTAAAGCAGTTAGAAGCTTCCTGTTTTGTCTGTGAAAGGATACGGCTTAGCTTTGAACGGTATATTATGACGATCTGTTATCTTTGGAAAAGTGATGGAGAGTTTCGAAAGAAGTATGAGAGTTCCAAAGGATTCTGCAATGAACACTATCGGGTGCTGTTAGAACATGCCCCTTTGCATTTAAGCGGAAAGCAGTTAGAAGAATTTCGGGAAGCCACCAGCCGGATTTATTTAGAGAATATGAAGCGGGTTTTGGAGGATGTGGAGTGGTTTATTAATAAATTTGATTATCGCTATCAGGATGAGCCGTGGAAAAATTCAGAGGATGCGATGCAGAGAACACTGACTAAATTAAATGGAATTTTTGTAGAAGAAGACGGGAAACTGCACTAGAACAAAAGAAAACTCGTATAAAAAAAAGAGGACTGGAAAAAATATGGATAGAGAGACAAAACTAGGAAATCGGTTTTGCCGGTGTGAGATCCCTGCTCTTTTTCAGCAGGAACAGATTGAACAAAAGATTGCCGAATATCTCTCTCAGCTCGACAGAGAAGAGTGTGTGACCGATGATATCTATGAAGAACGGCTGAAAAAATGCAGTGTTTGTGAGCGGTTAGCGGGTGGACTGACCTGTATGGACTGCGGTTGTTTTGTATTGGTGCGGGCTAAGAAGAAAAGGCTGCATTGTCCAAAAGCCGGCTGGTAGGCGGAGTTTTTATTTTTATGATTAGTTTAGATTTATTTTAGATTTATTTGGAAAAAACGAGTAAAAATAAGAAAAAAAGAGAAAAAATAAGAAAACAAAAGAAATTAATAGATATAGCAGCAAATTTCGGAGTTGCATAATTTAGGTAAAATCACTAATATATTACTTAGCAGTTAGCACTCGATTTAAGTGAGTGCTAATAAAATGAAATCTCAGGAGGCATTTTGATTATGAAGTTAGTACCTTTAGGCGACAGAGTCGTATTAAAACAATTAGTAGCAGAAGAAACAACAAAATCCGGCATTGTATTGCCTGGACAGGCAAAAGAAAAGCCGCAGCAGGCAGAAGTAATTGCAGTTGGTCCTGGTGGGGTAGTAGACGGCAAGGAAGTAACCATGCAGGTAAAGGTTGGCGATCAGGTAATCTTTTCAAAGTATGCCGGAACCGAAGTAAAGTTAGATGAAGTAGAATATATTGTGGTAAAGCAGAATGATATTTTAGCAGTAGTAGAATCATAATAAAAGAGCAAAATAAAATAAGAAAGGAAAAGCTAGTTTTTTATAGCAGGAAGTAAAATTATGGCAAAGGAAATTAAATATGGTGCGGAGGCTAGAACCGCTTTAGAGACAGGGGTAAATAAACTGGCAGATACAGTAAGAGTAACATTAGGACCAAAAGGAAGAAATGTCGTTTTGGATAAATCGTTTGGAGCACCTTTGATTACTAATGATGGTGTAACCATTGCAAAAGAGATTGAATTAGAAGATGCATTTGAAAATATGGGTGCACAGCTTGTAAAGGAAGTTGCTACTAAGACAAATGATGTAGCCGGTGATGGAACAACAACGGCTACTGTTTTGGCACAGGCTATGATTCATGAAGGAATGAAAAACTTAGCTGCCGGAGCAAATCCGATTATTTTAAGAAGAGGGATGAAGAAAGCTACAGATGTAGCAGTAGAAGCCATTGCTGAGATGTCCCGTAAGGTAGATGGAAAGAATCAGATTGCAAGAGTTGCTGCTATTTCAGCAGGAGATGAAGAAGTAGGAAATCTGGTTGCTGATGCAATGGAAAAGGTTTCTAATGATGGAGTAATTACAATTGAAGAGTCTAAGACAATGAAGACGGAGTTGGATTTAGTAGAAGGAATGCAGTTCGATCGTGGTTATGTTTCCGCTTATATGGCTACTGATATGGATAAGATGGAAGCAGTTTTGGAGAATCCATATATTTTAATTACAGATAAAAAGATCTCTAATATTCAGGAGATTCTTCCTGTTTTGGAGCAGATTGTACAGTCAGGGGCAAAATTATTAATTATTGCTGAAGATGTAGAGGGAGAGGCATTAACTACTTTAATTGTGAATAAATTAAGGGGTACATTCTCTGTTGTAGCAGTAAAGGCACCTGGTTATGGTGACAGAAGAAAGGAAATGTTAAAAGATATCGCTATTTTAACCGGAGGCGAAGTAATTTCCGAAGAATTGGGATTGGATTTGAAAGAAACTACAATGGATATGTTAGGACGTGCAAAGTCGGTTAAGGTACAGAAGGAGAATACGATTATCGTAGACGGAGAGGGAAATAAAGAAGAGATCGCTTCTAGAGTGGCTCAGATTCGTATGCAGATTGAAGAGACAACTTCTGATTTTGATAAAGAGAAACTGCAGGAAAGACTTGCTAAATTGGCAGGCGGCGTAGCTGTAATTCGTGTGGGAGCTGCTACAGAACCGGAGATGAAAGAGAATAAGCTTCGGATGGAAGATGCATTGGCAGCAACCAGAGCAGCAGTAGAAGAAGGAATTGTACAGGGCGGCGGTGCAGCGTATATTCATGCTTCCAAGAAGGTGGCTGAGATGGCGGCTTCTTTGGAAGGGGATGAGAAGACGGGTGCTAATATTATCTTGAAGGCATTGGAGGCTCCGTTATTCTGCATTACTTCTAATGCTGGTTTAGAAGGTGCGGTAATTGTAAGTAAAGTGCGGGATGCTGAAAGCGGGATTGGATTTGATGCTTTGAAAGAGACCTATGTTGATATGGTAGAAGCAGGAATTTTGGATCCGGCAAAGGTTACACGGAGTGCACTTCAGAATGCTACCAGCGTAGCTTCTACTTTGCTGACTACAGAATCTGTAGTGGCAAATATTAAGGAAGAGACACCTGCTATGCCAGCAGGAGCTGGTGGAATGGGTATGATGTAAGGAAGTAGGAATCGATAGAGAAAAATTTGGATAAAAGGGGCAGGAATTATTGAGAGATAGTTCTTGCCTTTTTTATTTGTATGGAGGGGGAGGGAGAAGCAGGGGGGAGGAAGAAGCGGGGGGACGCCGAAGTGGAAAAGGGAATTCTTTTTGCTGTTCCGCTCTTCGGAAAGGCAGAAAGTCTAATGCCTCTGAATTTTGGTGTATCCGACCGGACGGACCGGCACGCAATTCGCCTCTGCAGGAGGCTAAACACGTGCCTTTTTTTGTCATCTGAAGATGACAAAAAATCCTAGTGGGCTGACAGAGGCATAAGACTTTCTAGCTTTCCTCCGAAGTCACAGCAAAAAGAATTCCCTTTTCCGCTTCGGCTGGTTTTTTCGGCTGGTTTGTATTTTAGATGTTTGATTGATTTTTTGGGTTTGTAAAAATAGTATAAAATGGATTCTGGGACAAAGATTCATCTTGCGTCAGATGGTAAAGTGGTATATAATCAAAATATTGAGAAAGACGGGGAAGAAAGGCTTGGTATTCGTATGGAAAAAAGAGAAAAGACAGAAGACTCTAATCTGGGGAATGAAATCCAGAATATTGTACAGAGTGCGGTGTCGCAGGGTAATTTTAAAAATCTGAATCGGGAAATTTCTAAGACGGTAAATACAGCGATTCAGCAGGTAAATATGGAGTTAGGACAAGTCCAGGGAAAGCAGCAGAGCGAAAAGAATGATACAAGGATGATGTATCGGAATGGGGTTTATTCTACATATGAGCCAGAAAATGGAAAAGAAAAATCTTCTGTAAGCAGAAATTATAATAATGTAAGGAGGATGCAGTCTGCTGTGCCAACAAAGAGGTATCAGTCGCCTTTAGTGACAAGCCGTCCGGCGGGAAGTGTTTCTGGAATGATGGCAACGGTGTTTGGATGGATAGGGGTATTGGGATTTGGAGTAACGGAAAGTATTTTGGCAATTTTAATGGGAACTGGGATTGGAGGGACAGGTGCTGAGGTTGCTTTTGGAATTCTGCTGCCGTTTTTATTGATTAGTATTTTTTTACTTTCAAGGGGGAATACGATTCGAAAGCGGCTGAATCGCTATCGGGAGTATGTAAAGTATCTGCATGGGCGTACTTTTTGTGAAATAAAAGAGTTAGCAACAGCGGTGGATAAGGATAAGAATTTTGTGGTAAAAGATTTAAGAAAGATGATGGAGTTAAAGATGTTTCCACAGGGGAGACTGAGTAAAAAGAAGGATTATCTTTTTTTAAATGCAGAGAGTTATGAACAGTATATGCAGGCACAAAGTGCATTGGAGCAGCGGAATCGGCTGGAGGCAGAGGAGCAGAAACGGCTGAAAAAAGAAGAGGAGGAGCAGCGGCAGAGAGAGGAAGAAGATCCTTATGTAAAGGAGATGCGGGAGGCAGTTACGGATGGAGAGAGTTATTTAAAGCAGATTCGGGAAGCGAATGAGGCGATTATCGGAGAGGAGATTTCGAATCAGCTTTATAAGTTAGAGGATATTATCGGAAGGATTTTTATGGAGTTGGAAAAGAATCCAGATAAAATTGGTGAGATGAGAAAGTTTATGGATTATTATCTGCCTACTACCATTAAATTGATTAATGCTTATCGGGAATTTGATCATTATACCGTGGAGACGGATAATATTCGAAATTCCAAGCAGGAGATTGAAAATACAATTGATACGATTATTAAAGCATTTTATAAGTTGTTTGACAGCTTATTTGATGATAAAGCGATGGATATTGCAACGGATATTTCCGTATTAAATACGATGCTGGCACAGGAGGGATTAAAGGAGTCAGACTTTGATCGTATGAAGTCGTAATGTCTGTCAATTCACATTTAGAAAGAGAGGATATCATGAGCGAAGAATTAAAGGAAGTAGAATTAACATTAGAAGGAGCGGTTCCTACTCTTACGTTTGAACCATTTCCAGAATCAGCACCTATTGCAGCAGCAGAGCCGCAGAAGCCGGCAGTACCGCCGGAAAAACCGATTTTAGACGAAAGTAATTTATCAGCGGAAGAGTTACGGATGGTAGAAAATTTTGCATCTCAGATTGATATTAATAATTCGAATATGATTCTTCAGTATGGTGCCGGGGCACAAAAGAAAATGGCTGATTTTTCTGAGACGGCATTGAATAATGTTAAAACAAAGGATATGGGCGAGCTTGGCGAGATGTTAAGCAGCGTGGTAATGGAATTAAAGAATTTTGATGCAGAAGAGGAAAGCAAAGGATTTTTGGGATTTTTTAAAAAAAGCAGTAATAAATTAGAAGGAATGAAAGTAAAATATGCAAAGGCAGAGACCAATGTCAATAATATCTGTCAGACATTGGAGGGACATCAGATTCAGCTTTTAAAGGATGTGGCGATGCTGGATAAGATGTATGAACTGAATAAAACATATTTTAAGGAGATTTCGATGTATATTCTTGCTGGAAAGAAAAAACTGGCGAATGTAAAGGCAAAGGAATTACCGGAGTTAATGGCACGTGCACAGAGAACAGGACTGCCGGAGGATGCACAGGCAGTAAATGATTACAATGCCATGATTAATCGATTTGAGAAAAAGATTCATGATCTGGAATTGACAAGGATGATTTCGATTCAGATGGCACCTCAGATTCGGCTGATACAAAATAATGATACGCTGATGGCGGAAAAGATTCAGTCTACGATTGTAAATACCATTCCGCTTTGGAAGAGTCAGATGGTATTGGCACTTGGAGTCGCACATTCACAGCAGGCAGCCAGTGCACAGCGGGAAGTAACGAATATGACGAACGAACTGCTTCGGAAAAATGCGGAGACGCTGAAGATGGCTACAATTGAAACGGCTAAGGAAACGGAGCGTGGGATTGTGGATATTGAGACTTTGAAGAAGACAAATGAAAACTTAATTAGTACTTTGGATGAGGTAATGCGGATTCAGACAGAGGGACGGCAGAAGAGGGCAGATGCTGAAGTGGAACTGAATCGGATTGAGAATGAACTGAAGAATAAGTTAATGACGCTTAGTAAATAGAGAAATGTAATAGAAGAGAGTGTGTGTAACGCTTGGATTTTTAAATGGTATGGCTTTTGCTGTACCATTTTTTTAGTATGAAAGACATGCCCGTGTTCTGTGGCGGGTAGATAGGAAAGGAGAGCGGCGAATAAGGTGTTTTTGAATGGAATGAAGAAATTTTCTGAATTCTTATACAAATTTTAAAGAGAGACAGAGTTTGTCATAGTGGTGTAGTATAATATGTTTTAAAGAAAAGGGTTGCCGGATAAAACAGCGGGCAGTCTAAGAAATGAGGGGTGCTTATGTGAAACGATAGTGAATAGAGAAAAAAGATTTGGGGAACAGGGTTATGTTTATTTGTAAGGAATGATAGATAATAGATATGCGGACAAAAAAACTGCATATCTAGAAGGGAGAACAGAACATGCAGAAAGTAAAGAAAAGTTGGAAATCGATCTGTATTATAATTGCTGTAATGATGTTGTCTTGTATGTCTGCTTTTTTTGTTTTGGCAGAAGAGGAAGAAGTTATTTTTATGCAAGATCAAGGTGCGGTAAGACTTTCTTTGAGTGCTTCACAAGAAGACGGACAAGTACGGCTTTATACTTATACGATTAAAGATGCAGATGGACAAATAGCAGGAAAAGTAGAATTGCGTTATGGAAAAAGCAGAAGTTCATATGGAAAAATACTTTGGATTCAGACCAATCAAACCCCTATTCAGATAAAGGAGTTTCGGGTAAGAGAGGACTGTTTGGAGATTCCAATGGAAAGCTGGAAAAGTTTTTTTACTAAGGAGCGTTATACATATCAGGTATCGGAAGAAGTCTTGGAATCGATTCCTATTATGGCAGGAGTGAAATGGGAAGGAAAAGGAACGTATTTTTTGAATTGGGATTTGGAATCGAATCAAGATTTAGAGGATAGAATCTACCTGGTTACACTTTATTTAAATGATGAAGCGGTTTCTTGGACAAATATTAGACCAAGAAAGCAAGGATATCGCTCCTCTAATTTTTCCTTTTATATTAATGAGAGCGGTACTTACAAAATATCTATAAAAGCGATTGGAGAAAGTAAAACACTTGGGGACAGTGAAGAACTCTATTCGGAAGTCTATGAATATGTTCGCCCAAGTCAGCAGCTTCCAGCAATAAAAGAGCTTCGGTGGCGGGCAAAAGAGGGAGAAGCCCTACCAACTATTATAGAGTGGGATCCAGAAGCAATAGAGTATGTAACATACGATGTGAAGTTAGAAGTATATCGGAATGGAAAAAGGCAGGGAGGTTATGGCAGGAAATTTAGACCGACAGATGTAGATCTGACAAAGCCGCTTCAATTTGATCTTACTACTTTAGAGTCATGGCCAAATATTCAAAAATATATGGGACAGGAGGGTATAGAGTTTGTTGCAATAGTAACTCCTATTTCAACGGATATTGAAGTAATTGCTAATGGAGAAGCAACAAAATCAGAAGAGTTTAAGGTTTATAATAAGGTAAATGAAGTAAAAGAAGATTTGGCAGATACAACCGCAGAAAGTGTTTTGAAAGATGTAGAGAAAGCAGGAATTGAGAATGTTGCGGTTGCTATGCAGACAGATGAAGAATTTCTGAACCAGATGGAGAAAATCGAACAGGAATATATGGCTGCTCATGAAAATATTAAAGTAGAGAAAAGTGTGGAACATTCCGCATTATTTGGAGATATTAAAGTAGTAGGAGCAGCGATGAATTCTGTTTCGGGAGGAGCGGTTACACTGAATTTTAAGGAAGTGCCAAAAGAACAGGAAAAAGAAGTTAATTCTGTATTATATAGTAATCCTGTACAGATTAATATTGATATAACTGGGGATATATGTGATAAGATAAAAGAGGAAAAGGTATTGGCAGCTCCGATTACGGTAACGATGTATCCGCCAAAGGGAGTCCTGTTATCAAGATTGGTAATTCTTCATTATCATTCAGACGGGCAGCCGGAAAGAATTTATCCGGTATTTCGGGCAGATGGAAAGATTACATTTTCAGTAACAAAATTCAGTACATTTGTTTTTGCTGAAATGGCACTTCCTTCACCAGAACAGCCTTCTAATCCGTCAAACCCATCAAATCCGTCAAACCCGTCAGATCCATCACAAAAACCGGATAATGATAATGATGATGACGATGATGATGACGATAATAGCAGCAGTTCTAATACAAGTAATCGTTTTACTCAAGGTATTCAAAATTATAGTACAGGAAAACGTTTTATAAAGCCAGATGGAAGTGTTGCAAAATCAGAGTGGATTAATAAGGATGGAAAGTGGTATTATGCTGGAGCAGACGGAATATTAAAGACCGGATGGTATCGAAATGCAGCAGGAGTTTGGTATTATCTGCAGGGAAATTGTGAGATGGCTACGAATTGGCAGCAGGTAAATGGAAAGTGGTATTATTTAGACTCTAAAAACGGAGATATGAAAACCAGTTGGCTGCAGACAGCAGATGGAAAATGGTATTATTTGAATCCAAAGAATGGAGAGATGACAGAAGGATGGCAGTTAGTAAACGGAAAGTGGTATTATCTAAATCCAAAGAGCGGAGAGATGGCTACCGGCTGGAAGAATATCGGAGGAAAATGGTATTTTCTTTCGAAAAGCGGAGAGTGTTTGCTGAATACTGTTACACCAGACGGCTACCAAGTGGATCAAAATGGAGCATGGATACCATAAGAGTGTAAGGAATTGTCATAGTTCAGAAGTTTTTTCATAAGAAAAATAATTTTTTGATAAGAGAAATATATTTGACCTAAGGAAGTTTTTTATTTTAAAAATTAGAAAATAAAAAACTTCCTTTATTTTTAAAAAATTTATAATCGGTTCTGTCAATATTGTAAAATTTAAAAGCAAATTTCCGATAGGATTAAGAAAAGTTTCTTAGTGACAGGTCCTTTTTTTTGTGCTAGAATGTATCTGAAATTAGAAAGGGAAAAAGGAAAAGGGTAAGAGATACGAAAGGAGAAATAGAGAAAAAAAGATGACACTATATGAAGGAAAAATCGGAGGGAATTTTCAGATTGTAGGGATTCAGTTAGAACAGTTTCAGCTAACAAGGCGATTGCAGGCATTGGGCATTAATGAAATGACAGTTATACAAAAGCTAAATGCAAAGCATGGAGGTGCTTGTATTATAAAAGTACGGGGAACCAGACTGGCGATAGGAAAACATATTGCACAGGGAATTGAAGTCGTTCCTAAGGAGGAAAAATAGATGGACAGACCGATTGTAGTAGGATTTGCAGGGAATCCAAATTGTGGAAAGACAACGTTGTTTAATGCATTTACGGGAGCAAATCTTAAAGTGGCAAATTGGCCGGGAGTTACGGTAGAGCGGGTAGAGGGAGAGACACAATATAAAGAACAGCGATTAAAACTGATTGATTTGCCGGGAATCTATAGTTTGTCTTCTTATTCGATTGAAGAGAAGGTTTCTAGAAGATGCATTATGGAAGAAAATATGGACGTAATTGTAAATGTAGTAGATGCCTCTTCTTTGGAGCGAAATTTATATTTGACACTGCAGCTATTAGAAATGAAAAAGCCGGTTATATTGGCACTGAATATGATGGATATTGTAGAAGAAAGAGGAATGGAAATCGATCTGCACCGTCTGCCGGAGATGCTTGGCGGGATTCCGGTTGTTCCGGTATCAGCAAGAAAGCGGACTGGTTTGGATGTGCTTCTTCATGCAGTTGTCCATCATTTTGAAGAAGGTCCGCAGGGAGTGGTAATGCGGTATCATACGGAAATTGAGGAACAGATTGCAGCGGTTGAGGAAAAACTGCGGACTTATTACGGGGAACTAATGCATAGCCGGTGGTATGCCATAAAGTTATTGGAGAACGATCGGGAGATTGAGGATACCTATCAAAAAGCAAAGCTGGAAGAAAAAAATTATGAAAAAGAAATTATTTTTCAAAAATATGAGTATATCGATGAAGTAGTAGAAGAGACACTGGTCAATCGGGAGTCTAAGTCTCAGGCAACCGATCGAATTGATGCAGTATTGACCCATTCGGTTTGGGGGCTTCCGATCTTTTTAGGAATTATGGCATGTGTATTTTTTTTGACTTTTACGGTGGGAGATTTTTTAAAGGGGTATTTTGAACTGGGGATAGAGACATTTTCCGGTATGATACTAGGACTGCTGCAGGCAGTACATATAGCGGATTGGATGGTTTCTTTGATAGTAGATGGAATTATTGCAGGAGTAGGGGGGATTTTAACTTTTCTGCCTAATATTTTTATTTTATTTCTTGCCCTTGCCTTTTTAGAGGACAGCGGGTATATGGCTAGAGTGGCTTATGTTATGGATCATCTGATGAGCAAGATGGGACTTTCCGGGAAGGCATTTTTGCCTATGGTATTGGGATTTGGCTGTACGGTTCCGGCTATTATGGCTACTCGTGCTTTAGAGAAGGAGAAAGACAGAAGAAAGACGATTTTAGTAATTCCATTTATGTCTTGTTCAGCAAGACTGCCGATTTATGTCTTATTAGCGGGATGTTTTTTTGGAAAGTATGCTATGGTAGCAGCTTTTTCTATGTATGTAATAGGACTTGTTATGGCAATTTTAGTTTCTTTAATTGTCGGAAAGATAGATAGGGCACAGGCAGAAAATAATCTGTTAATTGAACTGCCGGAATATAAAACACCAAATGCACGGACAATCGGGGTGTATGTATGGGAAAAAGTAAAGGATTATCTGACAAAGGCAGGAACTACGATTTTTGTTGCTTCTATTGTACTTTGGTTTCTGCTGAATTTTAATCTGCACGGACTGACTGAGGATGTAGCACAGAGTTTTGGGGCAATGGTTGGACGGCTTTTGGTACCGGTATTGGCTCCGGCAGGGCTTGGAATGTGGCAGATTGGAGTGGCTTTGATTTCCGGGATTAGTGCAAAAGAAGTGGTCGTTTCGAGTTTTTCGGTCTTGTTTGGGATTGGGAATATTAATTCTGCTGTGGGAATGGCTGAGATGGCACAGATTTTGGAACAGAGCGGATTTGGGGCATTAAATGCCTATTGTCTGATGCTGTTTTGTCTGTTATATGTTCCTTGTGCTGCTACGATAGGGACAATACGAAAGGAAACACATTCCTGGAAGTGGACGTTTGGAATGATTGGGTTTCAGCTTGTGCTGGCTTGGGGAGTGGCTTTGGTGGTTTATCAGGCTGGGCGGATAATGGGAATGGGCTGAATGATAAATGATCTTGTATTTTTTTGGAGGGGGTAAAATTTTGGTTGGGGAAGGAGAGGTTTCAGGGGGGATTGAGGGGAGGAGGACGCTAGAGTGGAGAAGCGATCCCTTCCCGCTGTTCCGCTCTCCGAAAAGGTAGAACGTCTAATGCTTCTGAATTGACGTGTATCCAGCCGGACGGACCGGGGTGCAATTCG
>CAJUEI010000058.1:4533-18151 GCA_910585255.1 uncultured Lachnospiraceae bacterium | reverse complement strand
ACAATCTTATATTTCATCACACAAACTCCTATCTTGTACAATCTTTTATTGAAAACTGTTTTATATAGTTTTTATTACTACTTATACTAGCATAAATTATTTAATTTGGAAAGTATTTTTTATGATCTTCCATAAATTTTATAAAGCTATATGGAACTATTTGTAAATCAGATCACGTATATTGGTTTTCATAGGGAATGATGTGATGATTTCAAAAAAACAGCTTTTACAACCGAATATGGAAGGATTGTAAAAGCTGTTTTTGGTTTATTGATATAGGGGATTATTATAAAAAGTTTTCATTCTTTTTTGTAAATTTTTTGAAGTTTTATTGTTTTGCTAACAGCATCATAATTTCATTGCTTCTCTTGATAAATTTGCTCATAGCTTCTGGTTGTAATGGCTGATGGCTGATCATTGCCAAATCATAAAGCTGCTCGCATATCATTGGTACATATTCGGAATCCCGGTTTTCCAAAATGTATTTTACCAGTTCATGATTTGCGTTTAATACTAATGTTTCTGAGCCTCCAAACATAGACTGATCCATGCCGTACATGTTGTACATCCGCATCATGTCTTGCATCCGCCGATTTTCTTCTGAGAGTGTAACCATAGAGGAAACGTCTGTATTCTTTAATTTTTCTACTTTTACGTCTAATTTTTCGTTCTTTAAAGCTTTTCTAAAGATTTCTGTTAAAGAGTCTACCAGGTTTTTCATTTCTTCTTCGTTTGTTTCTTCTTTAAATTCTTCTGTTAAATCGGCATCGATTCTTTGGAATTTAATTTTTTCATTTTTAGACTCTAACTGCTGAATAAATGGAGTATCGATATCGTGGTTTAAAATAAAGGCATCTAATCCCTGCTCTTTAAACATTTGGATATACTGTCCCTGCTGTACTTCGTCTGTTACATAGAAAATGGTACGTTTTTCTGGTTCTTCTTCTACCGGACTGCCGTCTGTATCTACCACTTCTGCTGCAGTGTCTTCTGTTTCTGTGTTATTTTCTGTATTTTCTTTTTGATCGGAGTCTGCATCTGCTGTGGCTTCTTTTTCTGCTTCATCGTTGACTTTCAGTGCATCCGGCAGTGCAAAGTATTTTCCGTCTAAGTTTTTAAATAAAATGTAATCGGTAATCTTTTCACAGAATTTATCGTCTTTCAGACAGCCGAATTTGATAAACGGACTGATATCGTCCCAGTATTTTTCATAGCTTTCCCGTTCGGTTTTGCACATGCCAGACAGTTTATCAGCCACTTTCTTTGTGATATAGTCGGCAATTTTCTTTACAAATCCATCGTTTTGCAGTGCACTTCTGGATACGTTTAAAGGAAGATCCGGGCAGTCAATTACTCCTTTTAATAACATTAAAAATTCTGGAATGACTTCTTTAATATTATCTGCAATAAAGACCTGATTGTTGTATAATTTAATCATTCCCTCAATGGAATCATACTTAGTATTGATTTTTGGGAAATATAAGATTCCTTTTAAGTTAAATGGATAATCCATATTTAGATGAATCCAGAATAACGGCTCTTTATAGTCTCGGAAAACATTTCGGTAAAATTCTTTGTATTCCTCTTCTGTACACTCGTTTGGATGTTTTGCCCATAACGGATGAATATCATTTAACGGACGAGGACGCTTATGGATTTTATATTGTTTCTTAGCAGGAGAAACTTCTACGATTTCTTTTGTTCCGTCTTCGTTTTCTTTTTCCTCTGTCTTTGCTTCTACTTGGATTGTCTCTGTAATGGTATCTGTTTCTAATAATTCATTTTCTTCAATGGTTTCATATTCCTGCTCTGCTCCTTCTTTGGAAAGGAAAATTTCAATTGGCATAAAGGAACAGTACTTTTCTATTATTTCCCGAACTCGATATTCATTTGAAAATTCATAGCAATCTTCATTTAAAAACAGGGTGATTTCTGTGCCGACTTCTGTACGGGTTCCTTCCTTCATGGAAAACTCTGTCCCACCGTCACATTCCCAGTGTACCGGCTGTGCGTCTTTTTTATAGGATAACGTATCAATATGCACTTCTTCTGCTACCATAAATGCCGAATAAAATCCTAAACCAAAGTGACCAATAATTTGATCTTCATTTGTCTTGTCTTTATATTTTGCCAAAAAATCGGTTGCACCAGAGAAGGCAATCTGATTAATATATTCCTCTACCTCATCGGCATCCATACCCAAACCATTATCAATAAATTTTAATGTCTTCTTTTCCGGATCAGCGATTACCTGAATTTGAAATTTATGATCCTCTGGAATCTGATATTCTCCCATCATATCTAATTTTTTCAGCTTGGTAATGGCATCGCAGCCATTTGAAATTAACTCACGTACAAAGATATCGTGATCGGAATACATCCATTTTTTGATAATCGGAAAAATATTTTCGCTGTTAATTGAAAGATTTCCATTTCTCTCTACCATTTTTACTGCACTCCTTACTATTTTTTATTCTTTAAAAAATTTACCGTATCTGTCTTCGGTTTTTTGTGATACCGTTAGTTTATTACACTAGACGAAAAAAGTCAAGAGAAAAATTAGCACTCAACTGAAATGAGTGCTAATAATTTTGTAAACTATTTCTAAAATCTCTGTAAAAAATTTTTCTGTTTGTTTTGTATATATTTTTTAGCCTATCAAGGAAGTTCCCCGCTTCTAAGCCGTAAAGGCAAAAGCGATGGGTTAGGGGACTTCCTTTGACTTTCGGTAAAAATAAAAAGACATGCCTTTTTTACTAAAAGATGTCTTTTTATTTTTATATATTTTTTAACCTCATCAAGGAAGTCCCTCGCTTCTAAGCGAAAGCGGTGGGTTGGGACTTCCTTGATGAGGTTATGAACAAGTAGCGAAGCGGATTGCGAATATCCGATTCGACTTTATCAGGAAGTAGCGGAGCGGATTTCCTTTGATTTTATTTTGTTTCTACACTTATTTCTCCTGCTACTACTCTTTTATAATCAGCATAATTTTTCTCTAATAAAGCCGGGGTATCCAGTCCATAAGGGCATTTTTTCTTACATTGATTGCAGTGCAGGCAGTTTTCAATTTTTTTCATTTTCGCCTGTACTTCTGGGGTCAGCTGTAAAGCGGACGGAGAACGCCGAAGCAGCAGAGACATTCTTGCACAATTATTTATTTCAATCCCTACCGGGCAAGGCATACAATATCCGCATCCACGGCAGAAATCGCCGCTTAGTTCTTTTCGATCGTTCTCGATAAATTGTGAAAGTTCTTCTGTCATTTTAGGCGGATTTTCAATATAGGAAATAAATTCATCTAATTCTGATTCCCGCTGTACTCCCCAAATCGGCAGTACATGATCAAATTGTGATTCAAAGGCATATGCCGCTTTTGAATTGGTAATCAGTCCGCCGGATAAGGCTTTCATAGCTAGAAATCCCATACCGGCATCTTTACATGCCTGTACTAAATCGAGATCCTGTTTGCTGGCAAGATAGCAAAACGGAAATTGTAATGTCTCGTATAATCCAGATGCTACCGCCTCTTTTGCTACTGCTAAGCGATGGTTTGTAATTCCGATATGCCGGATTTTTCCCTGTGCTTTGGCTTCTGACATAGCTTCGTATAACCCGGTTCCGTCTCCTGGCTTCGGACAAAATGCCGGATTGTGAAACTGATAGATATCGATATAATCGGTTTTTAAATTGTGAAGGGAAATTTCTAGCTGCTTCCAGAATTCTTCGGCTGTTACGGCTGCTGTTTTAGTGGCAAGATAGACTTTTTCTCGAATTCCTTCCAGTGCCTCTCCCAGCTTTTCTTCGCTGTCTGTATAAAACCGGGCGGTATCAAAAAAAGTAATTCCGGCTTGATAAGCCTTTCGAATTAGCTTTACTGCATCTTTTTGAGAAATTCTCTGAATCGGAAGTGCTCCAAATCCGTTTTTATTTACAGTAATATTGGTTTTTCCCAGTGTTACATAATCCATTTTTTATTTCCTTCCTTTTAATCTCCCTTTATGTATCTTATCTTATATCGAACGATATATGTTTTTTATTGCCTGTTCTACGGCATCATATCGTTCTGCCTGAAGCTGCTCTAACAGGGCTTCCATTGGATCTACGGAATTGCTCATAACCATTTTCATAATATTCGGACTGAATCCGCTTACTAAGATAACGCCTAATTTATTTTCTCTTACCGGAATCGTTCCGGTACGGGAGCAGATATTCCAAAATATCAGTCTTGGAAGCTGATAGCCTTCTTCCTGATATTGCCTTGCGAATGTCTGAAAGAGCCGTTCATCTGGTCTCCCATTGGAATTGCAGGTAGCACAGCTATCAAATTCCATATCGGACAGAATAAGGATATTCTGCGGTAAATCCTCTTGCTTCATCTTCTGTTTTACAGCAACTCTTAGAATTAATTGAAAGACGGCTTCAATATTTGTATTTGCTACTTCATTGTGCCGATTGGCAATTTCCAGTTTGCCTCTTAAATTGGCAGCAGGGTTTAAATCTACCAGCTTTGGATGTTCACTGAATGTAATATAGGAATTATAAAACTGTCCAGAGCTTCTCTCTGCAAAATAAATAGCAAGGGCATTAGCTACATCCAGACAGCTGACTTTCGTTCCCCCTATTGTAGAAGTCATGCTTCCTGAACCGTCTGCTACACAGATGGTATCTCTACTGTCTGAGACATAATTCGGCAATGCCTTCCAGAGTTCTTCTAATGTGTCATCGAAAGGCTTTAATTGATAATGCCATCCTACTTTATCATAATAGCTGTTTACAATATCATGAGGAAATAAAACACTTGCATGAATTTTGGTTTCCCCTTTTTTTAAGCTCTCCAAATAACTTCTTCTGCGTTCTTCGTCATTTCTTAAAAATGCATGATTATAGATTAAATTTGCCCTGGACGGAACAGCAGCGTAGTTGATCTGCGACCACTCTTTTTTACTCATCGAAACTTCTACTACTTTTAGATATGCCCGCAGCTTGGATAGGGTTTTTCTATATTGTTTTTCTGAAATATCTAATTTACTGATAATCATACGTGCAAGACGTTTGGTTTCTTTGGAAGAAGCATTGGCACTAGGAAGCCATTTTGCAAGCAGAGAAATTGGCTTTTGTTCCTTCATAAGCTGCATGTCTTCTGTGAGCTGCTGCTTGATTAGTCCCACTACATTTTCACAAAGGGAAGTGTCTAACAGACAAAGCAGGTTGTCCCATCGGCTGTAAAACGGAATCAGTCCTAATACGGCATTTGCCAGTTTGGGATGATTTTTTGCTAAATAGGTTATTCCGATTCGGAATAATCTTCGCTCGCCAAGTCCTCCTCTTACATCTCCTGCATAGAAGAGCCACTTTATGGCAAGCATTGGATTTTCGCAAAAAACTTCGGCAAATCGATTTTCTACTTCCTGCTCGCTTTGATTCCGCAGAGAAGAAACCTGAAAATTCAGATCCAGCAATTTTTTCCCTGTTGTTCGATATCCTACTGCACCATTTTCTGTAATGCTTACGTTGTAATCGCTATCGAGTGTTTCTTTTAAATGATCCATAAAGCTCATACCCTGCACCAAACCTTTCCCATATTTCACCATTCCGCAAGACAGCTTTTTCGTTAAGATTTTAAGTCTTATATGATAAAATTGCTGTCGCTGTCTTTTTTATATGTATTGACCTGCTTCCTCATAATCCTATGCTGCTATCGCAGCTTGTCAGATGGGGCTTATACTCCACCTGACACAAGGAAGCCCCCACTCACCGCTTTCATCTTCATAGCTTAAAAGCAGGGAACTTCCTTGATAGGTTAAATGTTGCTTTTGAAAAAATAAGGCTGCTTTTTTATTAAGATTTTTGATTCTTTCTTATAAAATAAAATTACTGCAGCCTTTTCTTTTTTCTTTATTCTTTTTTCTCAAGACAGCTTTTCATAAAATTAGAAGTTTTATGTGGGTAAAATTGCTGTTGCTGTCTTTTTTAAGATGGAGAGCGGATGGATTCGAACCATCGACCTTCAGTACCCATTCGTATGTAAAAATCGCTGTCTAAGGCTTTTACAAGTCTTTTCATACATTCTGACGCTGATACCACTTCAGCCACACTCTCCGCACTATCACAAGACACCTGTTTACTTACTTGAGTCCGAATCAAGAGCAAATTTTGCTGTTTGTGTCTTTCTAGTCTCGCTTTTCAACTCTTCCACTCTGGTAAAGGTTTTTCTTTGCTGTAAGAGACTAATGAAATTCGGAATCCGCTACTTCCTTAATAGGTTAAAAAACAGGAGCGGCAGGAATCGAACCTGCGACCCAATGGAAGAAATTCTATGGCATACCACACACACTAATACAGGATAATTGCCATTGATTGCTGTTCGTGTTTTTCTAAACACAGTTCTACTCATATGCTCTACCCAACTGAGCTACGCTCCTTTGATTTTTTATAGGAACGACAGGAATTGAACCTGCGACAAAATAAATGGTTAGGATTCGAACCTAGTGCTCTAAAAAAGCTGCCAAGAAATTGCTGTCCGTGTCTTCTTATTATATTTCGTCTAAACACGCTTCATTTATTCGCTCTGCCAACTGAGCTACGTTCCTTTTTATATTGATTACTATTTTAGCATATTATGGATTTTATTGCAACTAAAATAATAAAATCTGCGGCTCTAATTTCGAACTTTTTTCAGTTACGGAGACGACAGGAATCGAACCTGTGAATGAAAAAATTTGCTGTCTGTGTTTTTCTAAACACATCTGTTTTGCTCTTCCACTGAGCTACGTCCCCATAGAAAGTGATGTTTGGATTACTTTTATTTTTAGAATTAATAAAAAGTAATCCAAACGAAAGTAGAAAAACAATAGTGAAAAAGTATTATTCTAACTCAAACATCTTTTTTAACTGCGGCTGAGCACCGGTTACAGGGTCCATTTCCATTTCCATAACGTCTTTCATATATTCATTCCACTTCTCTACTACAGAACTTTCTGCCTGCGTTTTTGCTGCAAAATCAATTCCTTTCTCACACTCATAGTATCCAAATAATTCATCTCCTACATTCCAGATAGTATAGTTGCAAATTCCGGCTTCTTTTAATACTTCCACCAATTCCGGCCAGATCGTATCATGACGTCTCTTATACTCTTCCAATTTTCCCTCTAATACTCTTGCCTTCCAAGCATATTTTTCCATTTTATAATCCCTTTCTTCTGCATTTTTTCTTAATTGTATCCTCTTTTTTTATCATTTACAAGTAAAATTTTTAATAATTCCCTTTTCTCTGTCAATTTATTTTTCTTAAAATCCCCATTAAGACAACAGCCAATCAATCAAATACAAAGACTTAATTCCGTCATAAGAATTGATATCGTTTCGATCCATCGACAACACAATTTTCTTATAATTATCTGGTATCATCCGCAGCGGTCTAAGTTCTCGTTCACGAGTTTCAGGTAAACACATACTTTCTGTTACCTGAATATAGAGCTTATCATTCGGTTTTTCTGCCACAAAATCAACTTCTGTTTCGCCCACTTTTCCAATATAGACACGATAATCACGCCGAATCAATTCTAAGAATACAATATTTTCTATAATATGACCTCTATCTGCATCACGATAGCCAAGCAACATATTGCGGAAACCCATATCAATAATATAGTTCTTTCCTAATGTTTTTAGTAGCTGCTTGCCTTTTATATCATATCTCCCAATCGAATAAAAGATAAATGCACATTGCAGCATAGAAATATATTTCTCCACAGTTTTACCTGCGATATTTTTTCCTTTTTTATTTTGAATCTCACCTTCATTAGACAAGACATTGCCAATACTGTTAGGAGAAGTAATACTGCCAATATTTGAACAAAGAAACAGCATAATCTTCTGCAACATTCCGTGATCGGTTTGATTATTACGTTGGAGAATATCACGCAATACTACAGTAGAGTAAATCCCTTCCAAAGCCTGATTACTTCTTGCCTCATTAAACCGATATTCCCGCAGAATCGGCATACCGCCAAACTGAAGATATCTCTGAAACTTTTCTTCTACTGTAACAGAAGAAGCAAATGTATAGAAAGTCAAAAACTCTTTGAACGACAGCGGCAATATCTGAATTTCTACATATCTGTCAGAAAGCAGTGTCGAAAATTCCGTAGAAAATAAGTAAGTATTAGAACCAGTAATATAGATATCTACATCAAAATCAATACGAAAAGACGCAATCGCCTTTTCCCAATGTTCTACAACTTGAAGCTCATCAAAAATCAGATAGGTTTTTCCTTTTTGGGGAATCCTTTCGCTGACATAATCATAAAAAGTAAGATAATCCGAAAGATTTCGATACCGCAGAGTAAGATAATTCGAAAGATTTCGATACCGCAGAGATTCCAAGTTTATATGAATAATATGGGAATCACTTACTCCACTCTTAGATAAATACTGATGAAACAACTCCAATAAAGACGATTTTCCGCACCTACGAACACCAGTAACAATCTTAACCAGATCCACATCTTTATTTTGAATAAGCTGGTTTAAATATTCAGGACGATTAATAAGTTCCCCCATACGGCACCTCCTTTATTTTTTATTCTTATTATATCCGAAAATTGATAGAATTCAACGAATTCCATTGTTTCGAATTAAGAATTCAGACTTTCTGCTAATGATATCCTATATCCTGCCTAATTTATAAAATCGAGTAGGAAAGGTTACTTCCCTACTCGTCACATCTATTTTTCTAATACCTAAGGCTGCATCAACTCCGCAACCCGATTCATCATTTCACAATATTCCTCATAAGATTTATATTTTAAAAACAAATCAATATTTTCCTGAACCAACATAGATCTTTGAAAATTTGCAATATCTCCTCTAATGCAATTATATCGATACGTATAATCTAATTTTATCATCCGCAGCGTTTCTGCATAAGATAATCCGGTAGGAAAATATAATCCCTTTGTTGATTTTCCTTTAAAACAAGAGTCGTGATCAAATAACGGATAAAGCGAATGAGTTTTTCCATTCCAAACCAATGCACCAAAATTGTCCCGATTTCGATCGGTATTCAATGTAATATAATCCAATATATGCATTTTTAAAAATCCAATTGGATCAATCTGCATATATTTTAAATAAGGCAGACTGTTATAAGTCATAAGATTGGTATCATAAAAAGACATCATATCCCGATAGGGAACCAATTCCAAGCTCTCTGATGTCTTGATCTGGCATACCGAACAATCCCTTTCATTTACTCTAGAATAAATATATCGACTGCATGGAATATTTAAAAACTTTGCCAAATAATAAACAATAATCTCTGATAAAATTTCCTTAATTTTCTCATATTTTATCAATACAATTCCCTTTGATGTGCGAACAAAGCACTTTGCCCGAATCCCTTTACTGGTCAATTCTCCTGTATAAATCTGATCTCCTATTGCATCATTTTGATTAATATCCTGCAGATTTCCTGTCAATGCAACATCTGCTATCTTTAATGAGAATTCATTTTTATAGAGATTGACTTTTTCCCATGTCTCTTCCGAATATTTGGAACAGATCCAGTAATTATCCCGGAAACTTAATGCTCTGCTTAAGATACAGATATTGATATCGCTTTGATCATCAATTCCGCAAGAAACTAAAATTTCCTTACAATATTCTCGATTTGTCATTAACATCCGATCCGAACAAAAACTTACAATCATCCCATAATCTCTGCGATTTTTTATAGACAGCGGTATTAATTCACAGTTGAAAACTTGAACTGTCTTTCTTTTTGTATCAAATTGAAGTACGATTTCATCCTTATATTTTAAAAAATATTCGCTTTCTAAAAATTCTCTGTCTCCCATAAGCCACCTTTTACTGAATCCTATCTATCTTACTTGTTTCCTTGAATCCTATGTCTTCTCTTATACTGCTCCCAATTTCTTATCGCATCCTCTTCTGTCTCACCCCCAAATTCTTCATTAATTAAGGTAATCATATAATCCAACATATCCTCCTTAATTCGTGTGGCATTACACTGATTTAAACGTTCTGCCTGTCTGCGTATAAATTCTTCATCTGGTAGAGTGTCATCCTCTAAATCGGCTAGAGCATCACACATTTCCAAATCCTGAAATCTCATCCAATCACCCCATTTTCTATCTATCTCAATAGCTATCGCCCTTTCTAATATTCCTTTATACTTTTAATCTGAAAAAAGGTGCCCTGCCAGCCAATGACAGTATACGATATACTATCCGGTTGGGTGCACCTTTTTTTTGATCTTTTTGTTTTTCCTACTCTCTAAAGTCAGAAACAGCAGAACAGTCCTTCTGATCTAATATTTCTTCCTGTGTTGGATAACAAATCGCTTCTGTAAGTTTTTCTCCCATATACCGTAATTTTAAAGAAAAATAATTCTGTCTCTCCTCTAAAAGCCGGAAAAATATCCGATCTCCCTCCCAGAGATTTAACTGAAATACGTCTTTTTTATTTACCCATGCAAGGGTTCCTTCTGTACATTCTATAGGGGTTCCTTTCCACCGATCTGCAGTAAAAAGATGCATATATTCCGTTTCTTGCCCATCCTGAACAAATGTGACCAATCCTCGGTAAAAATACCGGGTTAATGTATAGCCGGTTTCTTCCTTTACTTCCCGCAGCATACATTCCTCTGGTGTCTCACCTTCCTGAAATTTTCCTCCAATTCCAATCCATTTCCCCTGATTATTGTCATTGGTCTTTTTATTTCGATACATCATCAGATAGGTTTCACCTTGCTCTAAATAACATAAAGTTGACAAGTGCATATCGTTTCTTTCCTTTTTTAATTAAAATAACATTTTTTAATTTCACTGGTTGAAATTTCTTCTAATCCCTGAGCAACTACATACTCTATCATATCAGGCTCTACCGTCCGAATAAATAATAGTGCATCTTCCTTAACATCAATATGAATCTCTTTATAAAGCACATTTTCAATTGGCATCTGTTCCATCTTAGAATCTGCTATAGGATTGTTGGTATAATAGATACGAACCACTTCTCTTGTAGCCCCTTGGAACGGAACCCACTTTTTATACTCAATTTCAGCCGGTGAAAACTTACAGTCAAAATAATGTCTGTGATCTCTTCCTAAATAATAGTGGAAACGGGATTGCTGCAATGCATCGGTTTCATAATTTTTTTCAATTTTAATTGAACTTCCCGGACGGCTCTTTAACAGTCCATATGCTACTCCTGTTTTTGCATTTGGAACATATTCTTCTGTATTTTCACTCTCTCCCGTCAGCGGATCAATCAATTCAAAATATGCATTTCCTATTTCATCTGCCATTCTCTTAGATTTGCTGTAATATTCTTCAATCTTCTTTTGGAACAATTCTTTTACAAATATAGATTTACTGGAATTTCCTGCTAAAAAGATATAAATCTTATTCTCTTCTTTTTTTGTTTTCTCTTTAGATAAAAACATTTTAATTAAGCATTGGAAGAAACTATCAATTCCTTTTTGAATCCGTTTTTTAATTAATTCTACTAAATCCTGACTGGAAAATTCTAAAATACACTGCGGCACAGGTTCTCCATTCATATTGTATAGAGAAACAACAATTCCTTCTTTATCAACTTCATTTTGTGCAGATTCATTGTCTAATTGGTATTTCTTTCTCCAGCCCTGCTCCTGATGCCATAACGGACGCAGCTCTTCTTTTAAAATCGACATATTTCTTCTTGCAATCTGAGAATTGATTAATAATGTCTCACTTCCTGCAAAACTATTCTCTCCAACCGGCAAGGTAAAGGTAATCTTCTTCTCTCGAAATACCTCTAAGTTTTTCTGATATACCTGATAAGCCAGTAATTCCAATATATTTTCGCCGCCCAGTGTAACATCCGAATCTGCCCCAAAACATTCCAATACATAGTCATAGGCTTCTCTTTCGTACTCTTCTTCTGTTGCACCTCTGCAGATTCCAAAATCAAAGTCAGTCGTTCCTCCTCCAAAATCAAAAATTCCATACATAAACTGTTCTGTCTCATCCTTTGGCTCTAGATGACTTTGTTCCAACGCTGTTACTGCATATGCTGCCGGCTCGCTGATTCCTAATTTTACCTGGAATCGTTCCATACATTCGGGATCACTCAGTATACTAGAAGGCAGAGATTTTTTAATTCCTTCATAAAAACTATTGGCTATAAAATCTCTTACATCTTTTGAATATCCAACCGGAAATGTCATTAGATAATTTAAGTAAATACCGTTCCGCATATTGTTAATATATAACCCAATATAGTAAGCATACAATTCAATCGGATTGACAATTCCCTCTGTCATCTCAATATGCTCCCCTAAGTAATATTCTTCTTTTTGCTTATCCTTAATCAGTACACTTCCTTTTTCCCGATTTGCCCACTGTTTTAATTCATTAAAATAGGCATAAAAATCATCCGGCTTACAATTTCGAAAATCTTCATAGGCATCATAAGAAACAAAAATATCATTGCAGGAAGTATGCGGTCTGCCAGCTTCTTTTTGATAATCTTCCATAAATTTTTTTACATTTGTAAATTCAATAATAGTTGGATTTTCGAAATCTTCTTCTTTTACTTCATCACTTAAATTTCCTGTTCCAATTCGAATCGGCACAATCCGGTTCGTAGCATCCTGACGAACAACTACTGTACTTTTCGTTCCAAAATCAATACCAACTACACCATTTTTAATATCTAATTTCGGATCTCTTGCAATTAGATTCTCATAACGGATTGTCTCACTTTCTGAAAAATTATTCTCTTTTCTGTCTTCCGTCCATTCTAAAGTTTCGGTACCCGATTCTTCACTCTCTTTTCTTGCTTCAAATAATTCCCAATGTCCTCTGATAATATCAAATAAAATATCTTTATCATATGGTTCTAAACGGCATCTATTTTTATCACAATCTAATAATGTCTGTATTTTTTCCATTTCTTCGTCTACTTCCCCTTCTCCTTGTATCGCATCTGTTTCTTTTATTTTTTCAATTTCTTCTATATTTTCATTTTCGGCTTTTTCGGTTTCTTTTCGCTCTTCTGTTTCTTCTGTCTTTTTATTTTCCCTACTTATTATTTTTGTCTCTTCTGCTTTTTCCGTTTTTACCTTCTCTATTTTTTGAATATTTTCTGGTTGCTGCTGTTCTGCTGCCTTTTCTGGAATTGATTTTAACTGCTTTTGTTGCTCATTAGAACTTTGGTCATTAGAACTTCTTTGAATCTCCTTCTGTTCTGGTATTTTATTTTGTAATTCCAATTCCTGCTGATTTTTTAAGTTTTTTGATTCTGCTTTAGAAATTTCTAATTCTATAGATATTTCTGGTTCCGGCATCTTAGAAATTTCAGACATTTCTGATTTATTAACAGATAATAATATCTCTGATTCTTCTAAATTCTCTTGAATTTCTGGCTCTAATACTTCTAATTCTATAGAAATTGGTTGTTCCTCTACCTCTTCTGCTGCTTCTGATTCTATAGAAATCGGCTCTTCTATTATCTCTTCTGCTTCAAAAGAAATTGATTCTTCCTCTACCTCTTCTACAGCTTCTGATTCTATAGAAATCGGCTCTTCTATTATCTCTTCTGCTTCAAAAGA
>CAJUEI010000058.1:0-4433 GCA_910585255.1 uncultured Lachnospiraceae bacterium | reverse complement strand
TAGAAATCGGCTCTTCTACTATCTCTTCTGCTTCAAAAGAAATCGGTTCTTCCTCTATCTCTTCTGCAATTTCTGGTTCTATAGAAATCAGTTCTTCCTCTACCTCTTCTGCAGCTTCTGATTCTATAGAAATCGGCTCTTCTACTATCTCTTCTGCAGGTGCTTGATATAATGAAGATAATTTCGATGTTCTAACTGTTTCTTCCTTCATTAATTGTTCCGTCTCTTCTAGAACAAGTTCTTTCTTATCCTCCTTTTCCACTATTTCATCCATTTTATTTCTTTGTAAAATAAAATCTTCAAAATCAATATTATGAAAATTATTACTTAAAAATTGCATCATTTTCCAACTGTCTTTTGAGGTATACAATGCAGATGGCGTTAGACCCATCTTTGCCCAAAGATAAATATCATAATTCCAAGATTCTATATCTTTTCTTTTATATTTTTCTTCTACACGATAGATCTGCAAAATTGTTCCCTCTTCATTCTTCTGAAGACGGCGTATTTTTCTACGTTCCTCATCATAAACCATGCCATTTTTTAAAAAAATCTTTTTCTTTCGGCATCTTTCTCCAAGTCCGGCAGCTCCAAATGTCTTTGGCATATTAGAAATAGGCAGATAAGGAATAATCTGTTCTGCTTCCTCTTCTTTTAAATAATCCCAGACAATCCGCCCAGAATTTATCAAAATCGGACTTCTTTCCGGTCTTTTGTCTATCCGATAACTATTCTCTAGATACTTTTGTTCCATCGGAATAAAAATGTCTGTAGCCCTATGCTGATACCAGGTTCCTTCCAAACTGACTAATCGAATAAATCCATTTACCCAATTACTTGGCGATTCAAAGATCGTGCGAATGTTGGCTTCCATATGGCAGCATTTTTCCCATATCTCTTTTTTCTCCAAGATACTCCATTTTTTCTCCATTTTTTCTACCTCACAATCACAATCGGCTTTATCACATCATCTTGTATGCTATATCCATTTAAAAGGACTTCCTGTACCACCCCATTTACAATACTCTCCGAAGTTTTGATATATTGCCTCGAATCAAACTCATTACCAATCAGTACCTCTATAATCTCATAACGTTCTTTTCTTATATTGGTAATATTATAAACATTGATACATAAATCAAAGAAATTTGCCAATACTCGAATATTTTCCGTTTTTCTATCTGAATTCATAATTTCATCTTTAATAAAATTCCATAATTGCTTAATTCCATTTTTATCTTTTCCTAAAGCAATAAAAGATTTAATATCCCATGAACCACATAAATTTTTTAAATAAGACTTTTGGCTTTTCTCCAATTTCGAAATCCCCTGCCAAATCTCACTAATCTCCTCTAATGGTTCAAACTCCTTTTTCTGTTCCTGAAGCTGTTGATACAATTCTTCCTTCGAATGTTGAATCTCTCTCTTTTCCTTTTCCAAAACCACATTTTCTTTTTCTAATGCAGCATTTTCCTTTTCCAAGACAGCCTTTTCTTTTTCCAATGTCCGATAGTTTTCATGTAATCTTTCACACTCCAGATGTGCCTCTTCCAACTGATGATAAAGCAGATCCTTTTCTTTTTCCAATGCTTCTATCCTACGTTGAAATTCCCTCTCCTGTTCCTGATCTTTTTTTACAATTTTCTTAATATCCTCCTGAACCTCCCCATCTTTTAACAACTCACGCAAAATACGTTTTACACTAATTTGTATCTCATCCATTCTCCTATCTCCTATTTTTTATGATCCGTCACTTCCCACCTAAAATAAATTTTTATATTCCTAAGCGAAATCATAACATCTCAATTATTCTATCACACAATTTCCAAATATACAACATAAGAAAAAACATTCTGAGAAGAAAACACATGGTTCTTAATTTCATACCAATTTTTAGTCAATCCATACCAATTTTAACCTATCAAGGAAGTAGCAGAGCAGATTCCGAATTTCCTTTGACCAAATAATCAATCTTAAAAAACTCTGAAAGGCAAATTTTACAGTCAAATTTCGATAAAATAATAGATGACTTTTAACAGAATGTCCTGTAGAATAAAATAAAAATTCAAAATTTAAGGAGAAACAAATAATGGAAATAAAAACATTTGAAACTTCATATTTAAAAGAGACGAAAGCCGCTTTAAAGAGTGCCTTTTTTCACAAAGGCAGTCACGAATTTTTCAATGAATGGGAATTTGCGGAAACAGTTCTGAAATCAGACGGATATTTGCCGGAGTTATGTGTAATTGCTTTAGACGGAGAAACGGTGATTGGCTATAACATACTGACTAAAGCTGAAATCGGCGGTCAGCCTGGGCTGGCTTTGGGACCTTTAGGAGTGCGAAAAGAAGATCAAAATACAGGAGTAGGTTTTGCTCTTGTAAAAGAATGTATAAAAAGAGCCATAGAATTACAGTATCCTTGGATTGTTCTGCTAGGAGGAGAATACTATTCCCGATTTGGATTTGAAAATGGCAGACTTTATGGAATTACTGTATCAGATAATGAATTTGAGAATGACCATTTACAGATTATATTTCTAGATGAATCGGCAAAGAATACGACTTCTGGAAAACTGATATATTGTGATGCATTTTATGATTCGGAAGGAAATTTATTATAAAAACTACAGATACCCCCCACCTGACACAAAGAAGTCCCCCCACCGCTTTCGCCTTCACGGCTTCGAAACGGGGACTTCCTTGATAGGTTAAAATTACCTTTCGTTACTTACAGGTATTTCCTCTGTTTCCCCAACAGCCCGTTCTAACAGTTCTGTTATTTCTTCCTCCGTCATATAAGAAACACCTGTAATCTCTCCTTCTGCATTTCGAATAATTTTAATGCTTGTCGTTCCTTTTGAATTTATATCAAGCATATAAAACGAACTGTCAGGACGCTGATCCTTAATAATGTTGATTAATTCACCCTGATAATAATAAGATTTTCCATTTTTTTCAATACCATAAGCTGCATACTCCTCAATAAGTGCAGTATCGTCCCAATCCCAGTCTTTATCGTCCCAGTCAAACTCCCAATCTTCATCATTCCAATCCCCATCGTCCCAGTCAACCCCCCAATCTTCATCATTCCAATCCTCGTCCTCCCAATCAAACCCCCAATCTTTATTATTCCAATTCCCATCCTCCCAACCAAAATTCCAATTTTTATTATTTCCATTCCAGCCAATATCCAAATTTTTATCAGAAACATAGCTATCCATTTCATGTCTTTTCTGTTCTGATATTAAAATTTCGCTTTTTTCAGCAGGATCGGAATGGTTTGCTGAAGCAGTTGGATAAACACCAACAAAAGCTGCTCCAAAGAGTAAACACAGTGTAGATATACCTGTAAAAATCCGAACCGTCTTTGTTTTTTTCTTAAAATTCATAATTGCACCTAACCTTTCTTTTAATTGTTTCGCTCCCTCAGTCAAAGTTACCGATGTGAACGATCCTTTACGGAGATGATCGATCTTTAAAAATAAAAGCAAGACATCTCCATACTCACGTCTTACGCTGTCATCAAGCATGGCTATAACTGCTTCATCACATGACAATTCACACGCTTTATTTACTTCTTTTTCAAGCAAATAAACAAACGGATTAAACCAATGAATACAAATCACAAGCTGTATCAGCCATTTATAAAACATATCCCGCCGTTTGTAATGATTTAATTCATGCATAAAAATATAAGATAACTCTTTCTCCTTCCATTCTCTAACAGGCAAAATAATACTAGGGCGAAAGAAACCAATCATAATAGGCGATGAAATCAAGGAATTACTATATAATTCTACTCTCGTTTTCATACTCTGTCTTTCTTCCAAATCAGACAGCAAATTCAATATTTTTACATCTGATATCTCTGTATTGCCAACTTTCATATATTGAATAAAACCTTGATAAATTGTCACTTTGCGGACAAAAAGAACTACTGCAAATACTGACCAAATAAAAAAGAGACACGCATATCTATCAAATAACTTCTGTTTAGCAGCATTATTTACAATTATATTTTCATTTTCTAGTACCTGTGATCGTATTGGTTCGTTGTTATCTGTATTTACTACAGCAGACAGCTTAGAACCTGCAGAATTCTCATTTGTTATAACAACTGTACGAAACAGTTGAAACAAGCTTCCTACATTTATCGTATCAGGTGTAAAAGGAAGCAAAAACCGCAGCACAACAATGATCCAAATATAATACTGCCAACGCCTGCTGAACTTATTTTTATATAATGGTTTGAATCCTAAAATAAGCAGCAGCAACAGTGTACCGGAAATAGACAGTGACAATACTATTTTCATAAATTCATCCATTTTCTTTTCTCCAGAAGATTTCCATTTTTTAGTTATTTTTCGAAAAAATATCCCGCTGTAACAAGATTGATATAAAACTTATCTTAACATTATGTAGGTATGTATT
>CAJUEI010000057.1 GCA_910585255.1 uncultured Lachnospiraceae bacterium | reverse complement strand
ACTAAAAGAAACGTATCATACCTATCTTAGTATTTACCGCTCGGAACCCTACTTTCTAGAAATTATGCCGCAGAGAATTGATAAAGCACACTCCCTTCAGAAACTGGTCACTTCTCTTGGACTTACAATGGATCAGATGATCTGCTGCGGGGACGGATTTAATGATGTTACAATGATCGAAGCAGCAGGACTGGGTGTTGCAATGTCCAATGCACAAGATATCGTAAAAGATGCCGCTGACTATATTACGGATTCTAACGACAATGAAGGAATTGTACAAGTGATTCATCGGTTTTTAAAATAAAAAATATACAGCCGAAATTTAGGAAATCCCTTTGTTCTTTTAAGGGACTTCCTAAAGAATGTCTCCCTTTTTTCTTCTTTATCGTTCCAGCATCAGCCGTACATATTCCATAATCCCTTCTGTATCCTCTTCCCGATAAAGAATTTCCCTTGCCAATACCGGATAATCCGTAATTACATTATCGACCCCCAACAGTTTCATTCTCTCTAATTCGGTCTTTGAGTTTACCGTCCAAGCGTGCACTTCGTGTCCGCTTTCATGGATCAGTTTCACGATTTTTTCATTTAAAAGTCCAGAGGATACACTAAAAAAATCAACCGCATCATTGTCATAAAAGGAACCATATGCCGTAGACAGAATATATCCTGTCTCTAAATCTGGATTTTGTTCCTTTACCTGTTTTAAATACATCAGACTGGTAGAGGTTATCACACATTGATTTTCAAAATGATACTCTTCTATCAAAGCAAGCACATCCTCTACCAAATCGTCATCATGACCATTATTTTTTAATTCAATATTTAACATTGTACTATCCTCGCATAGCTGAATCACTTCTTCTAAAGTTGGTATCTTTGTTCCAATAAATTCCTCTCCCATATAAGCCCCGGCATCTAAAGACTGTACTGCCTTATAATCGATATTCCAAGGACTTAAATTAATTCCTGTTGTACGCTTAAAACTTTTATCGTGCAGAACAATAATTTCTCCATCACTTGTCTTTTGTACATCCAATTCAATATAATCTGCCATCTGAGCAATCGCCAATTCAAAAGCCGGCATCGTATTTTCCGGGGCTTCTTTTGAACTTCCCCGATGTGCGGTAATCTGAATCTCTGGAAAGATTTTTTTTGCATAATAGACACCATTCGATATCACATCCAATAAAAAAAAGAGAATTAATCCTCCTATTACTCCAGCTAAAATCTTAGCTGTCCACCGCTTATTTTTGTATTGCCTATTTCCCGCCTCCTGAATCAATACTGGCTCCGGCTCTAGCTGGTATTCTTCTCTATAATAATAATACATTCCCGTTAAGCAGGCTATTCCAAAAAATGACATTCCTATGCTTCCTAACACCATAACCGCTAACTGCAGCCAATCAAACACCGTAAGAACCATAGCAAGCTGAATGGATTTATCTACAAATGAATTGATCAGCCATGCCGCTATTAATGTTCCTATATAGAGCAGGTATCTTGAAACGATAATCATAAAAATACATAAGAAAAAAAACAATCCCGTTATAAAAAATGGATGTTTTTTCCAAAACTGATAACTATATTGTTTTGCCTCTTTCCAATTTTTTTTGTTTAGAATAACAAATGGAATACTAAACAGTTTCGGTATATTATAACATACAATCAGATAAAACCCTATCTGCAATCCAAAAAAAGCTGCCGGCACATTTTTTAAATTTTTCATAATGTCTTTGATTGCCTTGATTCGTTCTGCAGCTGGATAAAGATAAAACATTCCCGATGCTAATGTCCATACAATCATCAATGCCATACAGGAAAATTGATTTCTGTTTATAATCGAATAAAAACATTTCCCCCCTCTTACAATCAGATGCCGCAGCTTTAAACGTTCGCCATATTCTGATGCCTGAAATGCCGCAAATAATACACATAATTCAAACAGTGTATAGACAGCCAAAAATAATAAAACAATTCCTAAAACCGCTAAAGACCAAGGATATAATAAAAATCCCGGAAGATTCTTTGCTGTCAGATAACTATAGCCTGCTTTTTTTAGGGCAAACGAAAATAACCGTGTGTTTATCGATACTACGCACACGGCAAATAAAATACGGTAAATTAATTCAAATAATATAATCTCCCTATAATTAAATTGTAATACACGAAATACTCTTTTTATCACACGCAGGATCTCCATCTCCTTCTAGTAACCAGTACCTTGCTCTGATTTCTTTGTGAGCAGGAACATAAGCCGGGTTCTGTCTGTTTTTTATACAGAATGGTCATCTATCTAATCTTCCTGTTGCCAGCAAGCTTTAGCGACCTACCCGAAAGTACGGCGGGCAGCCGTATCACTTTCTGTTCGGTCTTGCTTCGAATGGGGTTTACATATGCCCTCTCTGTTGCCAGAAAGGCGGGAGTCTCTTACACTGCCTTTCCACCCTTACCGGAAAAACCGGCGGTTTATTTCTGTTGCACTATCCTTAGAGTCACCTCTACCGGACGTTATCCGGCATCCTGCCCTATGAAGCCCGGACTTTCCTCACCTGCAGCCTTTCGTTCCTGCAGCTGCGACCATTCGTCCTACTCACAAAATTATTGTAACATGAAAGCAGCGATTTGTAAATGTTCGTTTCAAAAAACTACTTGATTTTTACTACATTCTGTTATACACTAATCTGCATATATCAATTCTAAACTAAACTATAAGAAAGGAAGACTTGTTCCATGACAAAACCATCTAATATCGAAGAATTTCTCACTTCCCTTTCCTCAAAATCTCCCATTCCAGGCGGAGGAGGTGCCTGTGCATTAGGAGGTGCTATCGGCAGTTCGCTTGGCAGTATGGTTGGAAATCTTACCCTTGGCAAAAAAAAATATGCTGCGGTACAAGAAGATATTCAAATTCTTTTAGAAAAGCTTTCCCAAAATACAGCCGAATTATTATCTCTAATAGAAAAAGATGCCGCTGCCTTTGAACCTCTTTCTAAGGCATATGCCCTTCCAAAAGAAACCGAAGAAGAAAAAGCTTATAAAGAACAGATTATGGAGCAGTCTTTATACCAGGCCTCTCTTGTTCCTCTAGAAATTATGGAAAAAGCATATGCCGGAATCCTGCTTCAGGAAGAAATGGCGGAAAAAGGAACTCGTATTGCTATCAGTGATGTAGCCGTTGGCGTTATGTTTCTACGCTCTGCACTCCTTGGCGGTGCCGTCAATGTATGGATTAATACAAAGAGTATGAAAGATCGAGAGACAGCAGAAAGATTAAACCGCCGCACAGAAGAATTAAAACAAGCCGGCGTGCAAAAAGCAGATGCGATTTTTGAACAAATTGCACAGCAGATTCAAAGATAAAAAATAGAACTTAATTTCGAACAGACAGAAAGGAGCTTCTTATGCAGATTTTAAAAGGAACCGATGTTGTTGCTGCTATGAACAGCAAACTAAAAAAAGAATTATCTCAGCTTTCTACCCCTATCCCTCACCTTGCCATTGTCCGTATTGGAGAACGCCCAGACGATCTCTCCTATGAAAGAGGTGCCAAAAAACGGATGGAAACCATCGGTCTGCACTGCAGCAGCTATGCCTATCCCGAAACCATCACCAACACCGAATTTCAAAAAATCTTTGCTGATCTAAATGCAGACCAACAGATTGACGGCATCCTGCTGCTTCGTCCCCTTCCCAAACACATTGACGAACAGGCAATTGCCTCTCTTATTGATCCGGAAAAAGATGTAGACGGCATCAGTCCTATCAATATGGCAAAAGTATTTGCCGGAGACAGCAGCGGCTTTGCCCCATGCACTGCAGAAGCTGTTATTGAAATGTTAGACTATACCCAAATTCCTCTTGCCGGAAAACAAGCCGTTTTGGTAGGCAGAAGTCTTGTTGTAGGCAAACCGCTCTCCATGCTTCTGCTCCAAAAAAACTGTACCGTTACTATCTGCCATACCAAAACCGCCGATCTTTCCTCTGTCTGCCAAACCGCTGATATCTTAATTGCCTGTGCCGGACGTGCAAAAATGCTGAATCAATCCTATATCCGCCCTCAGGCAGTCGTAATAGATGTCGGCATCAATCTAGACGAGAACAACAAACTCTGCGGTGACGTTGACTTTGAATCCATCTCCCCTGTCGCTGCTCTTGCTACCCCCGTTCCAGGCGGTGTAGGCACGGTAACAACCTCCGTACTTGCCAAACATCTAATTGAATCCGCCAAACGCAGAAAAGCAGAAATCGAGTAGAGTTCCCTACTCGATTTCTTTTTTAACAAAAAAACTATTCTAAATAATCCAAAGGGTCTAATGCCTCCTGCCCTTCTGTCATTTTCAAATAGAGATGATTTCCTTCCACCGTATAATATTTAGTAGGCTCGCTTACATATCCTAACACCTGCCCCTTTGTCACCATCTCTCCTTCTGCCATCTCGATTGCCTTAAGCTGTCCATATACCAATTCATACTCATTTCCTAAGGCAACCCGTACATACTCTCCAATCTCCTCATTAGAAGAAACCTCCAATACAACCCCGTCTGCTGCCGCAAGAACCGGTGTATTGACATCGCTTCGAATTAACATTGCCGGATTATATTTATATTGATCTAAGGTAGGAAAATATACCGTTCCATTCATACTAAAAGAAGAAATTACATCTCCTTCCACCGGCCAGCTCATCCGTGACTCCTTTGTAAAAGAAAGTGCTAATGCCGATACATCTACTTGTACCGTTCCCTCACCTGCAGCCGATTCGGTCTCCTGTGCCAAATCAACCTGCTCCTCTCTTCTCTCTGTATTCCTTTCTGTCTCTTCTGTCTCCTGTTCCACCAGATTTGCCAATGTTTCATCTGTAGCATCCATAATATTACTCATATCAATCGTTGTTTCCGCATCTACCAGTGCAGCATCTCCAATACTGTCTATGGATGTTTCTACTTGTATAAAAGTATTTCCCGTTGTTGTTTCTCTTGGAAGCCCCTGTGTTAAATCCAGACTTTCCTCCTGTCGATTTTCATAAAGATTTTCTGCTTGGTTCTCTTTCTCCTTTGTTACCTGAACTGCTACAATTGCAGTTACCGCTACCACGGCACCCAGTGCCAGTGCAAGGACGGTTTTCCCCTTATAAAGTTTTGTCTCCTGACTTTTACTCACGTTTATCACCTCAGTCCTTATTTTAACCAAAGTGACTTTAATTATTCAGAGATTTGAAAATTTCCCACCTCTGCTGAAAAAAAAACCGCCAATATCTCCTGATAGCTTTTTCCTTGTACAGCAAATTCCTGTATCATATGCAGACTTGCTCCATAGCCTAATCCACACCCCCTTGTTAAAATCCGAATTCCATCTCGATATGCCTCAATTTCAAATGCTGTCGAACGCAGTCCAAATGTCTTCTGAAAATCCTCTGCTGAAGCCGACCAATCTCCAAGAATCACCCTCTCAATATAAGGTTCCTTCCCATACTCACAGCGAATTTCAGAAAAATCTGCCTCCGTCTGTCTATAACCTAACACAGCAAGTTTATCCAGCGTCTCTTCTTTTTGAAAAACTAAAAGAGATAAAAACCCGTCCGCCGTCTTATCCTCCTTGCAGACAGCCTCCTTTAGATAAGAAGCATCCTCCCTTCCTCTCGTACATCCGGCACTCAATGTATGAAAATAGGGATACACCACTTGTTTTTCCTCTCCTTCTCCTATCACCAATACTTCTTCTGCCGTATCAGAAACCGCCTTCTGCACCCTCTGATAATTCTCAGTAAAATCCCCCTCCCATAAAATCTTCCGCTCCTCTGCTGAAAGATAAGTCAAAAACAATTCCTCCGCCAAAAGTATGGTTGTCTTCTTCTTTACCATCTGATCATACAAATACGTTCGTACCAATACCGCCATTGCCTTATCTGCTTCTATCTCCTCTCCCGACAGATATGCTGGTATCACCCCTAAAATATACTCCTCTAAAGGAAGTGTCTTCTGCTCCCCTCCCTCTGAAAGAAGCACTCGATAATCCTCCCGTTTCTCCTTTTCCAAAAACGAAACCGTTCCTCTGTCCACTTTGCCGCTTATTCTCATTGTAATAAAATAAGGACACCCTATCACCAACAACAAAAACAAAACTACCCGAATCTGACCGCTTTTTTGCGACCCCATCCATTTCTTCATCCTGTGTTCCCCTCTCTATCCCAATACCTCATTCAACAGCTTTGCCAACGGCTCCATTGCGTTCATTGCCTCTTCTGTTGTATTCGTCTGTGCCCCTACCTCTACAAGCAGCGACTTTTCCCGGTAATGCAGGTTATAGCGATACGCACTAATCATCGTTCGTCTGATAAAATCCGCATACTTCTGACTAGCAGCAAGCTGCAGATGAAAACTAAAAGCAATATTTTGCTGAATATAAGGATTATACAGATAGGAAATATCCCCCTGCAAAGTTGTCCGGCTAATCCCATTTACAAACATAATTTTCGCCGTAGGCTTTCCGTCTACTTCCGTTACCAAATGCACTCCTTCCGCCACTCCATCCCGATGCAGATCAATAATCACTTCAATTGAAGGATAGGCTTCCAAAATCTTTTCTATTCCCTCTCCTGCATAAGTATAAGCGGCATTTTTATCCATTACCCCGTCTTTTACATCATAAGGCGTTCTGTCATGCACCACATAGTACCCATATGTTTCACTTAACAGCTCCGAAAGATACGTACCCACATCCAAAATCTGCCGTCCCGCTTCCCCAGCAATATAATCACAAAATTCCTCCTGTGAATGAGAATGATAGATCAAAATCTGCGGACTCTCATTTCCTCCTTTCATCCGTGCATCATGAGAAAGCAGCTCCTCTGCACTAAGCTCTCCGCTTCGTATAGAAGTTGTCTCCCGAACCGTAAAAAACTTCTGCATAAAAAAATCAAAGTCCTTTAATTTTTCTAAAGAATAAGCCGATGACTGCAAAAGCCGGCTTAAAAAAACCTCCTGTGTCTCCTCCTCTCCTCCCCCATCCCCTTCTAAGGGCTGATAATAAACAATATTTTCCTGCTGCCAGACCGTCACTTCCCAACCATCTCTTCTATTTTCCGCCTCCTCCACCGACTCTAGTACCTCTACCCCAGAACCTCCATACTCCGAATTCATCTCCGCCGTTCCCAACTCATCCTGCCGTTCTGTTTCTAATATCTCTAATGAATCTGTCTCTTCCTCCCCTCCATCCGTTTCCAGTTCCATCTCCTCAACCTCCAGATAAAAACTGCTCTCCTCTTCAAAAGGATTCTTCCCCTCCTCATTCTTTATCACCATCTCATTCAAATATCCTTGAACCGGAATAATCTGACCAATATATGTAAGCATCCATTCCAGCAACGTATCCGCATGATCTTCCGACAGATAAGAACCTGTCGGCACAAGCATATCAGCCATCTCTTCCGCCAGCATACACACCACTTCTTCCTGCCAATCCTTAAAATCCGCTTTCCAATTCAAAAAAAATTTCGTCTCCCTAATCACCAAACACAGATTCCCCAGCATCAATAAAGCAAGCAGCGTAAGTCCTGCCGGCAACACCTTTTTTATAACATTCTTTCTCTTCATTGCAAGTCCCTCTTCACTTCACTATATGCACCCTCTTTCTCTCTCATACATATATTTTCCATCCCGCCAGCCACTCCCCACTTCAAAAAGAAAAAAGTCCAGAATAAAATCTCCTCACAACGCAAACTATAAAAATAACACAGCAAATCAAATCCAACCAACACCTAATCTCAAACTAAAACAATAGAAAAGAGGAATTTTATGAGAGAATTTATGATTCGTACAGACTTAGCCGTAGAAGCAAAAGAACAATACGAAGGAGAAACCGGACAGCTGCAAGGCGTCCTAGTAGAAACTTCCCATTTAGAAGGAACAAACGGAAACCTTACAAAAGTTACCATTCTAAATAAAGAAGGAGCACAAGCCCTGCAAAAACCAATCGGAACCTATCTAACAATAGAAGCCGAAGACCTGCCAAAACCAGACACCGACTACCACAGCCAAATCTCCAAAGAGCTTTCCAAACAGCTCCTTGCCCTGCTTCCAGAAAACGATCGAACCTCTATCCTAGTCGTAGGACTAGGCAATCGAGATGTCACACCAGATGCACTTGGACCAAAAGTAGTAGAACATCTCTGCATCACCAGACACATCCGCCTAAGCAACCTACCTTCTCCTCTGAAAAAAAAATACGACATCAGTGGAATTATACCAGGAGTTATGGCACAAACCGGAATGGAAACCTATGAAATTATAAAAGGAATCGTAGAAGAAACACATCCAAGTGCCGTCCTCGTAATAGACGCCCTAGCAGCCAGAAATACAAAACGTCTCAACACAACCATTCAGCTTTCAGACACCGGAATCCATCCTGGTTCTGGAGTAGGAAATCACCGAAAAGCACTGACACAAGAAACCCTTGGCGTCCCTACTATCTCCATCGGCGTACCTATGGTAATTGACGCAGCCACAATCGCAGCAGACACCATGGAACACTTTATCACCGCACTAGAAGAAGTGCACATAGTAGAAGGTCTAAGCCAAACAATCGAAAACTTTAACGAAGAAGAAAAACACCAACTTATTTTAGAACTAATGGACGAACGTCTCCGCAAAATGTACGTAACCCCAAAAGACGTAGATGCTTCCGTAGACCAAATCAGCTTTACCATATCAGAAGCCATCAACCTAGCCTTTGCCATATAAATTCAAAAATCATCACCCTAACCTTTGCTATATAATAAATCCAAAAATCATCACTCCCACCTTTGTTATATAGCAAGTAATTCACACTTCCGCCCACTACACACAGCCTGCCGCATAAAGGGAATCTCTGCAGGGGTATTGCTTCCCGCCGGCACTTAGATGCTGTCTTTTAGCATCTTATGTGCCCGCTGCGAGGAAGCCTTAGTGCAAACGGCCCCAGCAGAGAATCCCTTTATGCGGCAGGCGTCCTCCCCACCAAAAATTAACTTTCTATACCAAATCCCCTCAAGAAACACCTTTTTTCCAAAAACTTTCAATTATCTATTGACAAATCCCCATTTTTTATCTAGAATACAGTAGTATGTTTCCATTAAGATTCGTCCGTGTCCGTATTTAATGAAACATCAAATCACAATAAAATATCATGATAAATTATTGGAGGTGTACAGATTGGCAAATATTAAATCTGCGAAAAAGAGAATTTTAGTAACGAAAACAAGAACCGCAAGAAATAAAGCGATCAAATCCAAAGTAAAAACCTATATAAAAAAAGTAGATGCTGCAATCGCTGCAAACGACAAAACTGCTGCAAACGAAGCATTAAGAACCGCAATTTCCGAAATCAACAAAGCAGCTTCCAAAGGCGTATTCCACAAAAATACTGCCTCCAGAAAGATTTCCCGTTTAACGCTTGCGGTAAACAAAATTGCGTAACTGTTATCAGATATAAAATTTCATGCATGAATCAAGACTTTGAAGAATAACCCACTTCAAGGTCTTTTTAATTTTTTTCATCTTTTCTAATATTTTTTAAAGAAATGTCTAGACAAGTTGCCAAAAAAAAGTTACAATATATCTGTTACCACTTTTATGCAAAGTTCATGACAATGAACTCACTTACAATTATGCTGATACGATGGAGGCGTACCAAAATGATTGAATTACCTATGATACATGTACACATGCTTGGCGAATTCCGTATTTCTACAGCAGAAAAAACCATCTGTGACCAGAACAATCACTCCAAGAAGCTTTGGAATCTATTAGAATACCTGATTACCTACCGCAACAAAGAAATTGCACAAAGTGACTTGATTCACCTACTTTGGGAAGAAGACGAAAGCTCCAACCCCACCGGTGCATTAAAAACCCTTATGCATCGTGTCCGCAATATGCTGAAAGAATTAGACTATCCTAGTGAGCTGATTATCCAGCGTCGAGGCACCTATTCCTGGAATACGAATGTTCCCTGTACCGTAGATATTGACACATTTGAAAAACTCTGTTTGGATAGTTCCTATATCGCCGATCCTTTGCTTCGCTTAGAAAAGAACCGTAAAGCGATAGCCATGTATAAAGGTGACTTTCTCCCAAAAACCAATTATGAACCATGGGTTGTTCCGGTTTCCGCTTACTATCACACAATGTACTTAAAAATTGTCAGTGAAAGCATTGATATCTTAATGAAAGAACAAAGCTATGCCGATATTGCAAATATATGCTGGCAGGCACTTACCATTGACCAATATGCGGAATTTCTGCACTACAGTTTAATCCGCTCTTTGTATCTTAGTGGAAATCAAAGAGCTGCACTCAAACAATATTCCACTACCATTGATTTATTTTTTTCCAAATTCGGTATTACTCCGTCTACAAAATTTAAAGAACTTTACAAAGAAATTATTCAGATTAATAAGGATGAAGAAACCGATTTGGACACAATTAAAGCAAACCTTAAAAAATCGCAACACAAAAAAAGTGCTTTTTTCTGTGAATATGAATTTTTTAAAGATATCTATCGCCTGGAAGCACGAGTAGCAGAGCATACAGGCAGCTCCCTTTTTCTTTGTCTAGCAACAGTAACTCCAACCAGTGAAAATACTCCTGAATTGGAATTGCTTAATAAATCTATGCATCAATTAAAAGAAATATTTTTAGAATCTCTGCGCTCCCACGATGTATTTGCCCGATATAGTGTATCTCAATACATTCTTATGTTACCAGTTGCATCCTATGAACTTGCCGAAGTTGTATTAAAAAGGGTTATTACGCAATTTCATAGAAAAATAACAAAAAATCTAGTAAAAGTCAGTTATAATCTAACTCTGCTAGATTCCGAAGAATAATCTATATATAATTATTGATTCAAAATAAAATTTAAATTTCCTTTATGCTGCCGCATTAAGCTTATCATATAGAATTCCTTTTGGGAATAGTTGCTTTTTGCGGCAGCATCCTTTTATCTTAATTTCCTATCATACCTATTTCTTACAAATGATTCTTATCGGCAATCTCTCCCTGCGGAATATCTTCTTCTTTCTTTTCCTCCTGCTCTTCTCTCTCCATTAATTTTCTGCTCCAAACTCGAAACGCCTGATAAGCATTAATAAAATGTTTAGAAAGTACATGGGGATGAAACCGCAGTCTTTGATATTTCTCCGACAAGTCTAAAATCTGATTATCATCCACTGCAGAAAAAGAACGATTATCCAAATGATCCTTAATCCATTTCTTTGTACGATGTATATTGATCTTTTTTAATCTCTCTTGTATCTCTTCTACAATTCGATTTAATTTTATCAGTTTTTCATTTAAGTCTATCGCCCCTATCATACTAACCGTAAAATCAACCATATAATACAGCAATAGAAAAGCTGCCAATATCTTACCTACTCTTCTAGGATATAAATTGACAATTCCTTCCACACCTCTCTGTAAAAACCAAAATAAAAAGACTGTATAAAACCCCCAGGCTATCGAGCTTTCCAAACAAAGAATTCCCTTATAATTAAAAGGTTTTTCATTGTAATCCCACCAGATACAGCCAAATACTCTCTGCATAACCACTCCGGTAATATACTCTAGTATTGTTGCTAATACCATTCCACAAAAATACAATACCACATAATTTCCAGAAAATGGCCGCAGAACAAAAAATACCGTCAGTGCTCCCACTCCATAAATCGGACAGATTGGTCCATGAATAAATCCTCGATTCGTCCACTTCTTATTGCAAAATGACATATAGAGTGATTCCACTACCCATCCTAATATACTGTATACCAAAAACCAGTTCACAATATGATATACATCTGTTTCCAATAGCATTTTTTCCCACATTGCTTTTTCTCCTCGTATCTTTTTCAGATTTCACTACTTCTTGTTTCATACATTCTCCCCAAAACTATACTGCAAAGCTTGGATCACCTCCTTTGAAAAGTACCCCCCATTCACTTTTCTTTATGTAAAATTATAACAAAAACAAAATAAAAATTCAATCTTTATTCTGTTATTCTAATAGTGTAAAGTTACTATTTTCCTTAATTAATAAAGATTTGCTTAGTATATGTCAAAAGAAATTCGGAAGCCGATTTCACCTTGGCGGCTTAGAAGCGGGGAACTTCCTTGATGAGGTTAAAAGCTATGCCCGCCGCCGCCACCTCCTCCTGAGCTGCCTCCTCCTCCACCGCCGCCTGAACTGCGTCCGCTTCCTCCGCCTGAACTGCGAATCGGACTATACCGCTTGGTCTCTCTTACTAACTGCGATCTTGGATAGTTCATCTTATACTGCATAGGAATCCCCATCAGCCCCTCCGTCCGAGAAGGCTTTTTGCTCTTAGAATACATCATTACAATAAAATAATTAATCAAAAACGCTAATACCAACGCCAAAAATGTATTACTGATATATTTCATCGGCTGTGCTATCTTTTCTCCTCTTAACAATGTTACAGCCTGACTAAATGCCTTACTGGCACATTGATAATATTCCTGCTTTGAAGCATAAGAATATACATTATCGGTAATAATATCTGCATAACTGCTTGTAATTGTTCGATAAATCCTGCCATTGCAGTGAATCCAAATTTTTCGGTAATCCATATCAATTAAAAATACAATTCCGCTCTCCCCCTGGAACTGTTCCATATAATAATTCCGAATAAACTGTTCAGTTGAAGCATAAGGATTTTGAATAATTGTTACCAATGCTGCATTTCCATAAACCGTAATCTCCTGCATCTCTTTTTTAAGCTGTGTCTTTTCTTTCTCAGAAAATAAGTTTGCCTGATCCTCAATTACCACCTGATAACTTGTATCTGAATTTTGGTAATCTGCTGCATCGATAAGAAAACTGCTTTCCCAAAAAATGAAAAAAGCAAATACGATTCTGACTACCTGATAAAACAGCCGTTTTTCTTTCTGTCTTTTAAGCACGATCATCACCTCCCTGTTTATCAAACTGCGGCAGTCTATGTGTAGACAATACATTATAAGACTGAATAATCGATATAATAGTAAAACAAATCGCCAATAAAGATAAAATTGCACCGCCATAATAATACAGATCCGATACCGGATGGACAATCAGCAGCAGTACACTTACTGCAATCGCTGCCAATGCCCCAAAATATCCGCTTATCTTTGGTTTTTCGGAAGCGGCACGCAGTACAGGTTTTTTATTTCGCTTTGGATCGATTTGATTATTTTCTTTTTGATTATTTGCCCAATTTAATCCCTTATCTTCTTTCAAAGATCCCCTCTTTGCAATCTGATTTGCTTCTTTACTATAAATAAGTAAAGTAAGAAGTCCTAGTACTGCAATACCAATAGTAAGTGCAGACGGAGTAAGTACTAAAATCCAATTTAAAATAAAAAATATAGGAATCGCTAAAAGTAAAGATGCTGCTATATATTTTCCTGAAGCAATCGGCAAATCGGCAACAATTTTTCCCGTCTGTCCATTAATCGTTGTATAGATCACTCTGTCATTCTTTCGATAAGACATAAACCAAACCGGAAACATTGTCTCCTCTGCCATATGTACCTTTGCTTCCGGTATCACAATTCCCGCCCCAGAAGTTTTCATTGCACAAGAAGCAAACTCCGGTGTCCGCCGAATCCTCTGCAAATTCTCCTCCCATACTTTTCTCTTTGCATCCTTTTCATAAACCTTATCACTAACATCTGGAATATCTGCATAAAATCCACTTAAAAATGCCGGGCAAAAGTCTTTTTTTTCTTCCACATGAAAAGGAGCCAAATGCTCACTAATCCGATCCTCAAAAGTAGAAGAGGCATCATAATAAATCCCGTCATACCAACTGTCTATTTCCCCAGTTAAACTAAAATGTCTTGTAATAATATAATCCCCTCTTCGGCTTTCCGTTTCTCCTAAAAGGTGCAGCGAGCCTTCCTGCACTACCTCATAGCTCCAATAAGGCATATAGATTCCGCGAAAACTGTCAATACAGCTTTCATCCTTCAATTCACTTGGGGCAAAAATTGCCCGCCGCATTAAATTTTTATAAGCTTTTTTACAATCTTCCTTTGTTTTTCGAAATGGAATAATATATCGTGGTCGATGCTCTTTACTAATCCGACTATAAAGAATGGTAGAAGCACCACAATAACTACAGAAACCAGCCGCTGTCTGATCTGTACTTAGAATCTCTCCTCCACACTGCGGGCAGGTAAACACCGTAACATCATAAAGCTCTCTCTCTTCCGCATCCTTCGTCTTTGTATCAAATTGATAGGGATCGAACTGTGAACTGCAGTGTTCACAGCTCATCCGCTGTGCAGAGGGACTAAACTTTAAATTTCCCCCGCAATTCGGACATTGTATCATAATCTTCCTCCTTTTATCACTATTTCTTTGTCCTTCGCAAAACTCACTTTTTTCTGTTCTATTTTACAAATACAACAGAAATTGTCAACCCTCGTGACACCCAATCATCCTTTCCAAATCCTCCGGCATTATAATAGATATAGAGTTCCCGGCTTTCCAGCTTTTCAATAGGAACAGAAGCCGTCATAGTATAGCGTTTTTCTTCCTCCTGCTCCATATCTGTAATCTTTCCGCTCTCCATAATACACTCCGCCTTTTTATCCGATGCCTCCTCTGCATAAACCCGAATATACTGATCTCCGGTATCCACTTCCTGAATCAAACAAGAAAGCTCTATCTCCGCACTTTGATATCCAAGATTTTTCAATGCCTGTATATCTACCTCCTCCATAAAAAATCGATCATATGCCTTCCCCTTAACATGAAGCTTCTGCCGAAAAAATCCCTTATCACTAACCTCATACGTATCCATTCTGCTATCCTGAAAAGAAATCGCTGTCTTTACAATCTCTAACGTCAATTCCCGTTTTTCCATATCCGCTAAATGCTTTATCTCTTTTAAATAACACTCTTCCCGTCCACTGTCAATCACAACTGCTCCAGAAGCATCCTGAAACCCTACCACACACTCCGAACCCAAAATTTCTCCAAATGGCAGCACCTCCATTAAATTTTTATCATAACTGCAGACCAATTTAGAAATTCCTGTCTCTCGTCCTCCCTGAAAAAAAGAAATCGTAAAATCCAAAGGCAAAAACTTAGGATATAACTGCAGCGGCTCCACTCCATAATAAGTCCGAATCACTTTCCCATCTGCCCCGACATATGCAACATCCGTATCGGTATAATACCCTTCAAACTGATACCCCTCTTTATTCAAAACCTGAATCACAGACCCTTTCTTTAAAATAACCTCATAATACGTTTCGTCATCCAAATAAAGAACAGCCGTATATTCCTCCTCCCCCGCTGCTTCTAATTCCGCACTGCTTTCTGTCTGTCCTTCCTTTTCTATTACAGATGCAGTTGTAATCACAGAAACTTCCTTCTGTGAAGAGCAAGAAACCAGGCACAACAGACACAACACGATTATCATTCGCACTTTTCCCTTCATAGTATCTTCCTCCTAAAACTTTCCATATCATTTAAACAAACTATCTCCCCCAGAGTCTTCTTCTCTATCCGTTTCAAAACTGCCCTCTCTATTTACTTCAAAATCTTCCCCCTTATCCATCTTAAAACTTTCTTCCCTGTCTGTCTCCAAATCTCCTTCTCTATCTGTCTCAAGAATTTCTTCTCTATCTGCCTCTAAATTTCTTTCTCTATCTATGGGACGTTCCTCTCCTCCTGCCTTAAGATTTCTTTTTCTATTTACCTCAAGACCTTTTTTCTTCTCTTCTTCCAAACCTTCTTTCTTATCTGTTCTAGAACCTCTTCTTTTCTCTCGTTTCAGCACTTTTCCAATTATTCCAATAAAAAATCCAATTCCTTTTCTCAATTTCCAGACAAGCACCAATCCCAGTACTGTCCCTATTCTCATCAGCCATTTCTTTAAATCCTGCTCCCAAGTATTTTGATTTTCAGGTACAATCTCAGGCAGTGTAACAATTTTCTCTCCAATCAAACTATCTGTATTCACAGTATAAGTATGCCCTTCCAGCAGATAAGTTACCCGAATCGTTCGAAACTCTTCTATTCCAGTATATTCATAATCATGGCTAAACCAAGTATCATTCATTGCATAACGATACCCCTCTTTTCTTCCAAATAAAATCGCCCAATCATATGCATCTGCTGCCATCTGAAGAACTGCATTTTTCTCTTCCGAAACATTCTGTGTAAAATCCGCCTCCGCTAACCGATTAATTGTCTGATACTGATAAAAAAATCCATTACTCCTTTTACTCTCTCTTGCCGTCACTGTCACCTCATCCGGCGTAATCGCCTCCTCCTGATGAGAAACCTCCGGCTCTATTCTATAAATGCCATCCTTTTCTTTCCCCTGATAAGCATAATGAAGCTCATCATACGCCACATCCACCTGTAAGATATCCTCCGGCGTAAAAGCCGTCTCCCGCTCTTTATCAAAGCAATTAAAAGCAAAATAATAAAATGACCGCTTATCTTCATCCAGCTTTTCATAATTATCCGTCACCTTATACCAAAGATCCCGAAAAGTCCCATTTTCCTTATTAAACTGGTAAATACACTCAAACAGCTTCCCCTGAAGAACTACCTGATTCTGATATTCTATCCGAAACCGAAAAGCATCCTCCTCTGTTTCCATATAACAAATTTGGTTCTGATAATACATATAGCGATCCGTTAAATCCAACTCATTCACATACTCCATCTCAGTAATCACATACTTTCGATCCGGAGAAACAGCCCCATGATATAAAACATACTTTTGATAATACCCATCTATCTCTACCAATTCCGGCATATACACAATATCATTCATCCGCATTTGCTTTATCCGATAAGCCTCCTGCTCCGTATCCCTAGGCATATTCAGATAAAGATAAAAAGTATCCCCATCATAAATCATAGAACAAATCTTAGCCAAAGCAAGTGTATCATACCCCGGCTTTAATTCCAATCCAAAATATTCAAAATCCTCTTTAATACTGCTTTCTTCTGTAATAGCAAACGTTCTCTCCGTCACAGTATAACTGCCATTTTCCGTCTCTGCTTTCCCGCCGCATCCAACCAAAAACACCAGCCAAAAAAGAACCACCCCCCATCCCAACCTCTTCCACCCCCATCTTCTCCCTTCCAACTCCATTCTTCTCCCTTCCAACTCCATTCTTCTCCACTCCCACCATTTTCTTCCGTTCTTCATACTCTCATTCCTCTCCTATCTCTTCCGCCACATTCCTACCCCACCAGACACCATATTCCTTTATAAAAAAACACGGAAACAATGCTGGCATCGTTTCCGCAGAAAAACCTACCTTTTTATTTACTTTTATTATATACACTATCAATAAAAAATCAAGAACTATCAACAAGAAAGATACCGTAAAATTTTCTCAATGAAAAAAATAACAATCCCCCTCTCAGACCAATTCTCCCCCTCCAGCCCCCCACATCAAACATAAATAAAGGAAAAAACAGCCAGAGTGCGGTATGACGGCGATGTGACTTCGGAAGAAAGTTAGAAGCTCTTAAACTTCTGTCGATCCACCAGGATTTTTTGTCCTCTTCTGAGGACAAAAAAAGGGGTGTGTTTAGCCTGCTGCACAGGCGAATTGCACCCCGGTCCGTCCGGTCGGATGCACCTTCCCCCAGAAGTTTTAGAACTTCTTACTTTCTAGAGAGCGGAACATCGCCGCCATACCGCACTCTGGCGTCCTCCCCCCGATTACTACTTCCATACCACCCCCAAAGAAAAAACGACCAAGTCCCAAATCCACTCAGTCGTTTCTCTCCTATCCTTCTCTACCTTCCTCATCCCCAGAAAGCACATAATCCCAAATCATAAAAAATTCCTTCACCACCGAACTAATATCCTGTATCAGCATTTTCTGCCGTTCCAAAGCCTCATTATTAGAATAATACTTTTCCCGATCATCAATAATCGTGGTAAACGTCCGAATATTCTCCTTACATATTTCACTCATATCCGAAAACTGCCGATCAAACTTATCCATAATATTCTCTATCTCAGCACTAACCTGTTCTAGCCCATCTCGTACACACTGCTGAAACTTCACATTATCCCGTGCCAAATCACAAATAGCTGCATAAAACCGCTCTCTAAAATTAGCCTTATAATTTTTCTCCGAAATCTCCTTTGTATAATATTCCACTCGCCCGGTACGTTTATCCAATAAATTTCTCCA
>CAJUEI010000056.1 GCA_910585255.1 uncultured Lachnospiraceae bacterium | reverse complement strand
ACCCCGGTCCGTCCGGTCGGATACACCTAGATTCAGAAGCATTAGACTTTCTTCTTTTCGGAGAGCGGAGCAGCGGCAAGGAATCACTTCCCCGCTCCAGCGTCCCCTCCCCCAACACCTCCCTCAGCAAAACTCCCATTCCTTTCTCTCCCCAATCCCGCTCACAATACTCCTTGCTTTCTCCTCTGATACCCTCTCTTCCACTGCCTTCACACACAACTCCGCCAGATAATACTTCCCCCACAGATGCATAGGAAACACAAAATCTACTGCTATCTTTTCCAAAAACTCGCAAATCCCTCCAAAAGCCTCTTCCTCCTGCCTAGGATCAACCGGAAGAAAAGCCAGTAAAATCCGCCTCTCTCCCAATATCTTCTGCAGTTCCTCCAACTGTTTTGTATACCTCTCTGCCATATCCCGATTCCAGTCCTCACTTTCCCCTTTCCAAACCCATCGGTTTAAATCTCCGGCATGATAAATATACCTCCCCTTATAACAAACTAAATAAGCAACTCCAAGATCCGTAGACTTCAATGTATCAATCCAAATGGTCTCCCCTTCCCTATCCGTCAAAGAATACCTCTCATTTGCCCGAACCCGAAGTACTCTGGCACAGTCTTCTTCTGAAATCCCCAGAATTCCTCTCTGCCTAGCTGAAAAAGGCACATCCTTAGACAGAATAAAACAAGCATCCCCATACTGTTCCTTCCACTTCCAAATCTCTCGATTATAGTGATCCGCATGCTTATGGCTGACAAAAACAAAAAGCTTTTTCTTCGGATCTAACATTGGCATCTCCCCTTGATAGTAATCAAACAACAGATATATCTGCTCTGTCTCCACCAAAAAGCCGCTGTGTCCGATAGCATACACCTTCAAAACTTTCTCACACCCCTTCAAGCAATTTTTCCACCCCATATACTTCTAATTGTGTCAATGCCGGAAAAGGTGAATTCTCCTCTGACTGTATCAGATTTTCTAACTGCAGCCATTCCACTGTCCGCTTCTCAATCTCCAAGGTCTGTCCCCTGCCGGTCTTCATCAGCCGCCATTCCAATAAACTTCCATCCGAAAAATGAACCGTTACCTGCTTCCACCAATTATCATGAGGAAAATCTGCCCGCAGATAGATCCTCAGCTTATCAATCTCTACCTCTCTGCCAAAATCTAACCGCCATACCGCATCCTTCCTCCGATTAATTCCCCAAGAACCATATGGCCATTCTCCATGCGAACGGTTTTCTTTAATTCCGTCAATCGCATTTCGTGCAGCAAATACAGACTCTCCCCGTGTCTCAACATTGGCAGAAGCATGAGGATAACAGAACGTTTCTCCATGCTGATCCAACCGATTTCGAGCAAGATTTTTATAAGCTGCCACTTCCTCCTTATAGGCAAGCCGAGCCGTAATCAAATGCTTCTCACCAGAAAATAACTTAGCCGAATAGCATATTTTTTGCTCCTCAAAAGGTACTAAAAAAGAAAATATTCCTTTTGAAAGATAGACAAATTCTTCTCCTAAAGCATCATCCACTGAAATTACGTAAAATCCTTCCAAAAGAGAGCTCTCTAATACAATCCGATCTCCTTTTCGATATACTCCTGTATAAACCAAGCTGACTTCATCTTCCGAACGGCTTACACTAATGGTATTTCCCTTTTCATTTAACAGTTTTAACGTTAAAACAGCCATTTTTCCACCCTTTCTTTCTATAAAAAATTTTTTATGTTGTTCTGAAAATTTAGGTATTTTTTATCCTAAATATTTTCTATTCCAAATATTTCTTATCATTATTTTTTCTATTATAATTATTTTTTTTAAATTCTTCAAGTTCTAAATAAAATATAAATTTAGTCAAAGGAAATTCGGAATCCGCTCCGCTACTTCCTTGATAGGTTAAAATTCCCAATAATACGTATCTAGTCTCTCTTTAAAAGAAAACCCGAGTTTTTGATACAGCCGAACTGCTCTATTATTTTCTCTGAAAACCTGAAGAAACACGTTCCCTTTCCTCTGCTTCCACAATTCTATCAATACCTTCTGAAGAAACCATTCTCCATGTCCTTTCTGTTGTTCTTCTTTTCGAATACTTACTGCAGACAGAAAATAATCCTGCTCTGTCTCCATTGTAAAACAAATCCCTATTATCTTATCCCCTGCCCAATATCCCCAAAGTTTTATCCCCTCAGAAACATAATTCTCTACTATCCACTCCGACTCCTTTTGCAGATATCCAAAAGCGGAAGCATGTACTTCTACCAATTTATCCCAATTTTCAGTAATTTCATCTTCTTTCAGATACTTTATAGTTCTCTTTGGTTCTTGACTGATATATCCTTGTATCTGCTGCAGTTTTTCTATCTGTTCCGGCAGTAAAACCATCAGACAATCTGTCTGTCCTTTTCTCCAGCCCCAATGTTTTAAAATCTGTCTTCCTATCTTATTTTCTTCTTTTATTCGAATACTTACCTGTTTTATTCTATGTTCAGCTAAAACAGAACAAGCGATATCCAGCAATTTAGAAAACAGTCCCTCTCCACGCCTTTCTGCCTGTGTTACAGCGGAAAGTTCTGCTTCCTCTTCTATAATAAAGGCAGATACCGCACAGACCAAACTCCTCTTTCGGTTTTCTTCTTTTTTGTATAACAAAAAAAAGCAAGGACAATCTGCCCTTTCATTCCACTCCTGTTCCATAAAAAAATCCTGTTTTCTCTGATCTCTATCTTCACACTCCGCTAGTAATTGCTTTAATTCTTTCTTCTGCCTGTCTGAAAGCTGAATTTCTATTTCGACCTCTTCTTCACCTTTTTTCTTATTTTTAAAATCTAGTCTTTTTTTCTCTCCCATAGACTATACTCCTATTTCTTATTGTATTTTGATGTTTTTTCTTGAACTTTCCTTAAAAAAACCGCCGCCTAAAAAGGCGACGATTTTTCTCCGTCAAATACAGTTTTTCCATTCACCAAAGTACGAACTACCATCCCCTGCTGATTTAAAAATACCAGATTGGCCTGTCTTTTCTCTGCAATTTTTCCAATTCGATCCTCCAGCCCAATCACCCGAGCCGGATTCTCTGTAAACAATAAAGCGATCTCTTCTAACTTCTTCCCACTAAACTCCAAAAGATTTTGAAGTGCCTGTTCCATGGTCAAAGTACTTCCGGCACGAACCCCATTTGAAGCTAAAGTAGCATCTTTGTCCTTTACAACTACATCATTGACTCCAAGTCGGTACTTCCCGTCAGGCAGCCCGGCTGCCATAATCGAATCCGTAACCGCCACTACTCGATCTAACCCTTTTGTCTTTATAATCAGCCGAACAACTCCTGGATGCAGATGCCGACCATCACAGATCATCTCTGCATAAACCGAATCTTTTTCCAACACAGCCCCAAAAATAGCAGGGAAATGCTGATGTAACAGTTTCATGGCATTGCCCGTATGAGTTGCTGCTACAGCTCCATTTTCAATCGCCTTTAAAGCTGTCTGATAATCGGCTCCAGAATGTCCAATTGCTACAGAAATTCCCAGCTTTCGGATCTCTGGAATCATCTCAGGAATTCCTTCTACCTCTGGAGAAACCGTAATATAGCGAATACCTCCCTTAGCTGCCCTCTGGTACTCCTGTAAAAGAGAAAGATCCGCCTTTAATAACAGATGTTCCGGCATTGCACCCTTATACTCTGCTGACAAAAATGGTCCTTCTAAATGAATTCCCTCTAAGATTGCCCCTCGATGTTCCATCTGTTTCCAACGATTATACTGCTCAATACACCAAAGCGTCTGCTCCTTCGTATCGGTCAGAACAGAGCAAAGCCAACTGGTGGTTCCGCAGGATGCAAAAAAACAGCAAATTTTCTCCAAGTCTTCAGCCGTTGCTCCATTTACATCTACATTCACTGCACCATGTGTATGAATATCAAAAAATCCCGGCAGAATCCACTGCCCTGAGGCATCTAAAACCTCTGCCCCATCCAAATCCAGATCCGTTTCTGATCCTATCCACTGTATCTGCCCGTCCTCTATCAGAATCTCTCTCTCTGCAAATCTATGATCTTGATACACCATACCGCCTTTAATCCATCTCTTCATTTCGGAACCACCTTTACTTTACATTTTATATTGTTTTATAACGCTCTGCCATCTCTTCCAATGTCACACATTCTACCAAAGGAGCTTTTCCAACTGAACCAAACTCTACAATCAATGTTCCGACTACTTCACGAACTCCACGCTCAATACAGTCTACTACATCTACTGTATCCTGATCTGCTGCCGTACCATACATAACAGTATCCATAATCGGCGGCAAAAATACCCTTGGATCAAATTGATTCTTTTTTGTCTCCAACAGATTATAAATCTCTCCAATTGATCCGCTCTTTCTCTTATCTGGATATTTTTCAAATAATTCCTTTAAATTCCTTGTCACTGCCAGACGAATATCGGTGTCTACATTGATTTTACTAATTCCTGCCGGAATCGCTGCCTTTAATTCTGCAATAGAAATTCCATGTGTATTACTTAACTCTCCGCCCATTGCATTAATTTCATCTACAATATATTTCGGCACAGTAGAGGAACCATGTGATACCAATGCCCCAAAAATTTTCTGATGATTCAGACATTCCCGAATGGCAATCGCAATCTCTTTCCGCAGCTTTACATCTTTTCCCTTTGATGCCCCATGCATAGTTCCATAAGAAATTGCCAGTGCATCTACTCCCGTCTTTTGGAAAAACTCGACTGCTTTCATTGGATTCGTATAAGTAGAAGAAGCAGAAAATACATGATCTTCTACACCTGCCAATACTCCTAATTCTCCCTCTACACTAACTCCTCTCGGGTGGGCATATTTTACCACCTCTCGAGTCAGTTCTACATTTTCTTCAAAAGACAGTGCCGATCCATCAATCATAACGGAAGTATAACCGCCCTCTATCGCTGCTACACAAGAGTCAAAATCTCTCCCATGATCTAAATGAAGTACAATCGGAATATTGGAATGTTCTCCATATTTCTTTACTGCTGCTGCAATATTTCTGGCTCCAATCTTTTTATCTTCTAATGTTGCATTCATAAAATCGGTTCTTCCGCCCATAAATCCGTTTGCCAAATCGGCTCCCTGCAAAATAGCCGGCGAACGGAACATCTCGTGTACTTCAATTGCAGCCTTTGCCTGTGCTACCGCATTTACATTAAATGCTCCCTGACCAAATCCATGTGTTATGGTTGCCTCTAAAAGAGGTCTTAAAGGTACTAACGGCATACAAACACTCCTCTCTTTAATCTTCTAAACTTGCCACAAAATCTGTGAAAGTTAATGTAATATCTGGATGATTCTGAAGCAGCGTTACCGGAAATTCAGAAGAAGCCTCACCATAAGCGGCTCTTCGTACCACTCCTCTGTGCCAATTTCTAAAGCAGCCCAGCCGGATCTTTCTGGCATGAGCAATCTCATAGAATCCGATTGTAACACAATTTTCCGGCATATCCTCCAATGCCCCATGAAAATCACCAATTGCATTTGCTGTTCTGGTCTCCGGCGTAATCGCAAGAGTTCTGGTCTTCTGTGCTAGAAAGGCTTCCTTACTAAGAGAAGGATCTGCCTCATTAAACGCTACATGACCGTTGATGCCGATTCCGCCAAAGACAATATCCACTCCTCCCAATTCCTCAATTAACTTAGGAATTGCTTCTGTCTGCTTTGGATCGGGAAATACTCGCTGTTCCTTTGGCATCAAAAGCTCTGGATTGATTTTGGTATAGACATTTCGTTCCATAAATCCTCGGAAACTCAGCGGATGATCTGCTGCAATCCAATTCCAATCCGAATCTAAATACTCATCCATATTGATAAACCATACCTGCTTTAAGCTGATCTGCTGTGTATTGACTAAATCGACAAAATACGGATACTGCCCCACCGGTCCTACCGGACAGATTAGAACAGTTTTTTCTCCCTTTGCATTATGTTCCTGAATTTCTTCTACCATCTGCTTCGCCATCTGCCGAAATACATCTTCATTCTTTTCCATACAGATGAGAGGAATTTTCGGATTTTTTAGTAGCTGTTCTTTATTGTATTGATAATATTCATGTGCCATATTCTGCCTCCTGTCTGTGCTTTTTTCTCTTTTTTCCTGTTTTTATCTGTGATGTCCATGTGCGGCACATCCGCAGTCCTCATTTCCCTTTCCCTCATAGACATCATCTTTCATCATCAGATGAACTGCACTTAATTTAAACGTCTGTGGAAGTACTAAGATATTCGGATCGGAACCAACATATTTCTTCTTTGCATCCTCAAGTGCTTCTTCCACTGTAGCTCTGGTCTTTAATCCCATTCCTCTGGCATATCCTGGCTCTTGTGCACCGCACAGATAGATTGCGGAAGTATTCATTTCAGCAATATGTGCACAGCTAATCATAGAAAATCCATGGAACGGATGAAATGCATTACAAAAACGATATTTACGAATATATTCTGTATTAGTAGCAAAATATTCTCCATACCGATTCATATCTGGAAGGGTATTCATTCGATCCCGCTGGAACATCTCATACATCTCCCTTAAATATGGCCACAGCTCATCATGAAAATATCCGTCACAGGTAGAAGTAAAGATAATCACACAACGATCACTCATAATCCGCTTATGCCGAATTACTTGTGCTGAAACTGCCTGCATCAGCATAATCGGATTCGTTCCCATTCCATCTCCATAGTGGAAAAACTGCGGCATACCAAAGATCATAACATCATACTTTTTCTCTGCCCAAGGAACATAGGTACGCTTGTCCGCTGTAATCCAAGATTTCGGCTGCATCATCGCTGCATATCCGCTGTTAATCTCAATCTGTCTAGACTTTGTATCCAATACAGCATCACAGCAGAAAAATTTCTTTCCCATACACTTTTCCATATGCTGTCCAATCTCATCAAACTTTGTCCGCATCAGAGATTTTCCGCTGACCGGCGTAAAGTCTTTCCGATGCATCACTTCTGGAACATGATGAGAAGCAATGGAACGCCAGTGTGTAATCCCTGTAGCACAGTGCTTATATCCGCCGGAATATCCGCCATAAGGATTTCCCTGTGTATGTCCGATTAAAATTGCTACATCACTGTCATAAACATATTTATTCATCAATACAGGATCGCCCCGGTCAGTTGTCCCTAAATCGATCAGATGCTCATAGTCTTCACTGTCATGATTAATAATCTGATGACTGTACCAAAACTGCTGAAACAGCTCTTCACCCAAAACCCCACGAATTTCCGCCTCTGTATTCTTTCTGTGAAGTCCGTTTGAACAGATCAATAAAATATCTTTTTTCTCCACTCCTGCCTGATATAATTCCTGCAAAATCAATTTAATGGAAATTTTTCTATGAGAGGTCGGCTGCTCTCCGCCTTTTACCCGATCTGGAAATATAATTGTTACTTTAGAACCCTTGTGTGCCAATTCTGACAACGGCGGCATACCAATTGGATTACGAATCGATTCCAATGTCTTTTCCTCTAACTGATCTTCTGGAATAAACGGCGGATCAGGTACGGTTTCTCCCGGGATAAAGATATCTGCTGTATCGGGAAGCGTTACATTTACGGTTCCATGTCCATATTCTAATGCTACTTGCATAATTTTAGTCCTCCTAGTTTTATATTGAATTATATCCAATTATTAAAATTTATACCAATATCCCTGATTCTTATTCCAGATATTCACGAATAATTTCCAAATACTCTTCTGGATAGAATCCAATCTGTCCCTGAAACCGAGTTAAAGCAATCAACCCGCCGTCCATAACCGAAATGGAAGCCAGCATCTTGGCATTTTCCTTCTTTAATCCTCCGCCATATACAATCTCCATTCCATCGGTAATCTCTTTTACATAGCTTCCGATTTTTGTAATATATTCCTGATCTGGCGGTATTTTCCCCGGTCCAATCGCCCAGATTGGCTCATAAGCAAGAATCACTTTCGAACGATCCACACCGCAAAGACCGCTGTCTAACTGTTCCTTTAACACTTCCTGCCATCTGTCCTGTTCCTGTGCATTTTCCCCGATGCAGTAAAGAACTGACAGCCCGGCATCTAATGCTGCCTTGATCTCCTGATTTAAAATCCGATTAACAACATGATTATCACTTACTCCTGCTTCTGAAAGAATTCCTGCCTTATCCCGGCGTTCCTCACAATGTCCGATTATGGTACTGGTACAGCCGATTGCTTTCATGGCATTTCCGGTACGACTGGTAGTAAATGCCCCAAAATTGCCTCCTACTGCTGTATCCTGCCGAAATACAGACTGACATCCTATCTGAATCGGACTCCCCTCCTCTAATGCCGATACTGCCGGAATCAGATGTGCTTCTGGAAAATACATAACAAATTCTGCTTCCTCTTTTGCATAAACCTTTAACTGCTTCTGTGTCTGTTCTACAATAAACTTCCCCCACTGCCGAATATCCGCAATATGGTTTACCCCGCCAAGTACTGCTGGAATATCAAAACGCTTTAAATTTAAAAATAAATGTTTCAAATTTCTCTCCTTTCCTGGTATCTTACCAGTCCTTTTTTCTTTGGAGCCTTAAGTATGCAGATACTCTTGAAAATCAATAAAATCTCGAAGTTTTGGTCCAATCAATGGTCTGCACCATTCTATAAACTTCTCTGTTACATCATTCCCACGGTCATTTTGGTATTCTTTTGGCAGAATCCGCTCGTGCAGCATTACTTCCTGAATTGGAATCATACGAACTTCCATTTGATAAGACAAATCCGGCGTTTCTTTTCGAATAAATCCCACCATCACACCACTCTGTCCTTCCATTGCCGCTTTTAATGCTTCCTCTCCTGCCAGCACAGCTTCCTCTCGATCCAAAGGTGACTGCCATGCAATAGAAGCCCTGCCGCAAATGCCAGGCTTCTCGCTTCTTGCCTTAATTCCTAACTCTTTCATCACCAATGTAGCCAAATAGGCACTGACATCTCCATAATACACAGAACGTCCTGAACGATATACAGGAGGCACAATCGGAACCCCGTCCCGATCCTTTAGCCCTTCACTTACTACTACTACCACACCGCCTTTCTCTTTATAGAGCTGACTGACATCTTCTAAAAATTCCTTCTCACAAAATGCCCGTTCCGGCAGATAAATCAAATGAGGTGCATCTCCCGGCTTCTTTCTTGCCAAAGCAGATGCTGCCGTAATCCATCCGGCATTTCTTCCCATTGCCTCTATAATACAGACATGAATCGGCAGTGACTTTACATCTGCCCCTACCTCAGCAGTCGTAGCCGCAATATATCTAGCAGCACTCCCATATCCGGGAGTATGATCGGTCACGGCAATATCATTGTCAATTGTCTTTGGAATCCCCACTACGCGGATATCCGTTCCCTTACAGGCTTCATAGATCTTTCCGCAGGTATCCATCGTTCCGTTTCCGCCATTCAGCAATACATATTGAATCTCGTATTTCTGAAATATCCCTACCATCGCCTGATAATCTTCCTTCTCTAACGCATATCTCGAAGATCCGATTGCTGTAGCAGGTGTTTCTAACAACAGTTTTAACTGTTCCTCCGAAAAAGTCAGAAGATCCAGCAAATGTTCTTCCAAGATCCCCTTGCTTCCGCCAATTGCACCATAGACTTTTTGAACTTCTCCTCTCTTTTTTGCGTACTGAATTACACCATATAAAGAAGAATTCATCACAGCCGTAGGACCACCCCCGTGAACAACTAATACATTTGCCATCTGTGTTCCCCTCTCTTTTTTATTATTTTAACCTCATCAAGGAAGTCCCCCGCTTCTAAGCCGCCAAGGCGAAAGCAGTGGGTTGGAACTTCCTTGTTTCAGTGGGAGTGCAGACTCCCACTGAAAAGCTGCGATAGCAGCTATGAGGTTAGGAGCAAGCAGCAAATCGGATTGCGAATATCCGATTTGACTACCCAATTTTAAAATAACGATTACGTTCTTTCTCTACTATTTATTAAACCATATTTTATTAAAAAAATCATTGAGTTTCTACTCAAACGTTTGCTTAAACATTACTTCTATTTTGTAGTAAGAATTTTTTTTCTTTCTATACATTTTATCAGAAATCTGCTATACTGTTTATAACGCAAATTTGCGTAAAAAACACGCAATAAATGAAACAAAACGTAACACAGCACAGTAACAAAAAACAACTTATTTCAAAAGAAAAGGAGGCTTATTTATGACATTAAAAGAAATTGCTCAAGAAGCTGGCGTATCCATCTCTACGGTTTCCAGAGTAATCAACCGCAGCAACAAATCTGTCGCCAGTCAGGAAGTGCAAGAACGAATCTGGGAAATTGTCCGCCGTACAGGCTACACTCCAAATTCTACGGCAAGAGAATTAAAAAAAGGTTCTTCCTCTTCAAAAAAAATACTTTCCCGCTCCATCGCTTGTATCTTTGCCCGTATCACCAGCCAGACAGCAGATGCCTTTTTTACCACATTGGCACGAAGTATCGAAAAAGAAGCATTTGCCCATAACTATATTTTAAAGTATACTTTCACTGCATTTGATTTTGACAATCCAGATACCTTTCGCTTTATTACAGATACTCCAGTAGATGGAGTTGCCGTACTTGGACGCTGCGATAAACCAATGCTAAAATTCCTAAAGCAGTCTTACAGATGTGTGGCATATACTGGTCTCAATAATCTCAATGCAAAATATGATCAGATTATCTGTGACGGGTACCAGGCAGCTTTAGCTGCTACCAACCACCTGCTTCAGTTGGGACATACCAAAATTGCCTATATCGGAGAAACCAAAAACGAAGACCGTTATCTGGGATATCTCAGTGCGTTAGAAACTGCCAAAATTCCGTTTTGTTCCAAATATGTCTCCAATGTGCTGCTCTCCTCTGTCGGCGGCTATGAAGGCATGAAACAGCTTTTAAAGCAGGAAGCCGATATATCCGCTGTCTTTTGCTGCAACGATATTACGGCGATTGGTGCCATGAAGGCAATCCAAGAAAAAGGTCTTCGTATTCCAAACGATATCTCCGTTATCAGCATTGATGATATTGATATGGCACAATATCTAACCCCTATGCTGACTACGGTACATGTTCCGGTAGAAGAACTTGGAGCAATTACTGCAAAAATTCTAATCGACCGTATTGAAGGCGGACACCATCTTCCAATGCGGATCAGCCTTCCGTTCTATATTGCTCACAGAGAAAGCTGCTGCAATTATATACAAAAAAAATAAGGCTACTGCCTAGAAAGGAACTTTTATGATTTTTATTTTAATCTTTTTTATCTGCTTCCTCGCCTCTACCGCCGGAGCTATCTGCGGAATCGGAGGCGGTGTCATTATCAAACCAGTATTAGATGCATTAGGAATTATGGATGTTACTACCATTAGTTTTTTGTCTGGATGTACCGTCCTGTCTATGACAACCTATTCCGTTATTCGTTCCAAATTAAGCGGTTCTTCTAAAATCCAGCAAAAAACGGGGCTCCCATTAGCAATTGGAGCCGCTGTCGGAGGAGTAGCCGGAAAGTATCTCTTCCAGTTTATCCGTTCCCTCAGTCCCGATCCTAACCGGGTAGGAGCAATCCAAGCAGTGTGTCTGCTTATCGTTACTTTAGGAACCCTATTATATACCTTAAAAAAATCGCAGATCCGCACCCTTACTGTTACAAATTATTGGATCTGCACTGCAATTGGTTTGATACTGGGTATTTTATCTTCCTTTCTAGGAATCGGCGGCGGACCTATTAATCTTGTTGTTTTATTTTACTTTTTTTCTATGGATACAAAAACGGCAGCAGAAAACTCACTCTATATTATTTTATTTTCACAAATTGCCAGCTTACTGTCCTCTGTTGTCACCAATTCCATTCCTGCATTTTCCATTAATATCCTTATTTTAATGGCGATTGGAGGCATTACGGGAGGAATAGCTGGCAGAATGTGCAACAAAAAAATCGACAACAGACGTGTTGATCAGCTTTTTATTGGACTGATGATCATTATGATCTTAATCAATATTTATAATATTTACAAATATATATAAGCAAATTTTACCCAATATTTATCCTTTTACCTATTTTTTCTTTTTTGCCCAAAATCAGATTTCATAAAGCAGTCAGAAAACGGTTTTCCAATCTTTTTGGATTTTTACCATTTTTCTGACTGTTTCTTTCATAAAAAATACTCCATTCTACTAATTATTAAGTAAGATCTTATAATAGTTTATCCTAAGTTTCTATCAGATTCACTAAACAAACGTTTGCGTAGAAAATGAATGACTTTTTCTTGAATTTGTGCTTTAATATAGATAACGGATTTAAGCAAAGAATGATATAAGCGATACGGGGATTTTAAATATCCACGGACACTACATCATAAACAACGTGGAAATGGAACATTCTAAGCAAAAGAGGAGGTGTAAACAATATAAATTTGTTTTCATTTGCGTAATCATTACCATCAAATTTCTGCCATTTCATTCCCACATATAAAAATAACAAAGAAAGGGAAGGTGTCACATGAACGAAAAAACAAAAACAAAAAAAATTGAAATTAATAGCAAAGTATGGTTGTTGATTTCCCTTGGTGCAGCTTTAATTGTGTGGTATTTGCTATCGATTGGTCCCGCTACAAGCAGAAGTTTTCCATTTTTAGACAAAGTCATTCCTGCAATTAATACTATGATTGATCGTGGCGTAATGGGCAAAGACATTGCCAGCAGTCTTACTTCAATTGCAATGGGTTTTGGATTAGGCTTTATTACTGCTCTTCCGGTAGCATTTTTAATGGCATGGTACCAGCCAGTACAGAAAATTCTTGAGCCATGGATTAATTTTATCCGTAATATTCCTGCTCTTGCTTATGTTCCGCTGATTGTAATCGCTGCAGGTGTTGGACGCAGACCACAGGTTATCCTTATCTGGATTTGTACTTTTATGACTATGAGTATTACGATTTATCAAGGAATTCGAAATATCGACAATACGTTGATTAAAGCAGCTCGTGTATTAGGAGCAAACGATTTTGACATCTTTGTCAGAATTATTGTACCAGCTACAATTCCTTTTATTATTACTGCTGTTCGTCTTGGACTAGGTGCTGGACTGACCACTTTACTGGCTGCAGAATCGACTGGTGCACAGCAAGGTTTAGGTATGAGAATCCGTTCTCTGCAAAGTACATTTGATACTGCACCTATGTTGATGTATATTATCTTAATCGGAATTATAGGTATGATTTTGAATGGAATTGTAAACTTTATAGAAAGGAGATTAACAGGATGGCAAGAGAAGAGAGGGCAGTAAAACTTCATATTGATAATGTTCGTAAAGAATACGATGGCCGTAACGGCAAAATGATTGCATTAAATGGTGTCAATCTGGATATTATGGAAAACGAATTCATCTGTGTAGTAGGTCCTTCTGGATGCGGTAAATCTACACTATTAAATATTATTGCAGGATTATTAGAGCCTACCAGCGGTGCGGCATATCTGGATGGACAGCGTATTCAAGGCACTAGTGTAGAACGTGGTGTTGTATTCCAGCAATACGCCCTATTCCCTTGGAGAACCGTTTTAAAAAACGTAACCTTTGGACTAGAGATGAAAAAAGTTCCTCCAGAACAAGCAAAAGAAATCGCAATGAAATATATTAAATCCGTTGGACTGGAAGATTTTGCTAATTCTTATCCAAAAGAACTCTCAGGAGGTATGAAGCAGCGAGTTGCTATTGCCCGTGCTTATGCTGTAAATCCAAAAGTGCTTTTATTAGACGAGCCATTTGGTGCACTGGATGCACAGACACGTACCCAATTACAGACGGAACTGCTGAACACATGGGAGCAGGAGCGAAAGACATGTTTCTTTATTACACATGATGTAGACGAAGCAATTATTCTTGCTCAGCGTGTTATTATTATGAGTGCCCGCCCGGGACGAATTAAGAGAATTGTCGATATTGACATTCCGTATCCTAGAACACAAGAGACAAAATCTCATGCACGTTTCCTAGAACTAAAAGCTGAAATTTGGAATGAAGTATATCAGGAATTCTTGGATGCGAAAAAATAAACCTATTAACCTTTCTATCAATTAATAAGGAGGAAAACAATGAAAAAATTATTAGCTACGCTGCTCAGTCTTACAATGGTTCTTTCTTTAGCTGCATGTGGAAATAATTCCAACAATCAGCCAACTACAACCGCAGCTCCTACAACCGCTGCTTCTGAAACACCAACTACACAGAAACCAGAAACCACTCCTGCAGCAGCAGAAAATGTAACATTAAACGTTGCCTATATGGCTAACTATGCCTCCCTTTGGTCTGTTTTAACAGGAATCGATCAGGGATACTTTGAAGAAGAAGGCTTAAATGTTGAATTATGGGAATTCTCCGATGGTCCTGCAGAAATAGCAGCAATGGAAAGCGGAAGTATTGACCTTGCTTATATTGGAAAAGGTGCTCATAAACTTTGTGTCTTTGGACAGGCCACAATCTTTGCTCCAAGCAGTGTTCACACTACTGATACAATTGTAGGATTATCCAGTCACGGAGTAAACAGTGTAGAAGATCTCGCTGGCAAAACAGTTGCTTATACCGCAGGTTCTTCTTCCGAAACCACATTAAACAATGCTTTAGCTATTGCAGGATTAACAATGGATGATATTGTAGCAATGGAAATGTCCGCAGAAAATATGGTAATCTCTATGATTTCTGGAAGTATTGATGCCTGTGCTGCATGGTCTCCTTATACTTTGGAAATTTATAAACAAGTAGAAGATGCTATTGAAATTGAATTCAGCAACGATTCCGTAAACTTAGCAAGCTGGGTATGCATGCCAAATTATGCAGAAAATAACCATGACACATTAGTTCGCTTCTGCCGTGCATTATACAAAGCAATGGACTATGCTTCTAAACCAGAAAACTATGAATATGTTGCTCAATTAGTTGCAAAACAAACCGGAACTTCTTTAGAATCCAGTATGAATCAGACCGGAGATGCTGATTGGTTTGATATTGCTACATTAAAAGAAATCGTAGCAGATGGTACATTAAAAGGTTACTATGAACATCTGGAAGCTGACTTTGTAAAAGACGGCACTATTCAGGAATCTGATGTTGTAGAAGTAGAAAAATTTGTTATGCTTGACTTAATTAAAGAAGTATTAGATTCTATTCAGTAAAACAACTCTTTCCCATAAAACCTATCACTCTATAACTATATAGGAATAGACCCTATGGAACGGCTTTCGTGTCTGTTCGATAGGGTTTTTCCATACTAAAAAATTTGGTTAAAATCATTAGAAACGGAGAACTATTTATGGAAAAAAAGATAATTAATGATTCCTCTTCCGAAACAATCCTCTTTGCAGCCGAAGAACTAAACACTTACTTAAGCCGTATGCTGCCTAATAGTATTCTTCCTGCAATCCAACTAAACACAGAAGAAAATCCTCTCTCTCAGTTGGATCATTTTTCCGTACAAATTACAAAAGAAGGAGGAACGATTACCGGCGGAAATGAACGCAGTGTTCTGCTCGGTGTTTATGACTATCTGCACTATCTTGGCTGTCGCTTTTTAAGCCCAGAAAAATGCTGTGAAATTATACCGCAGATCGATTTGGATTCCCTTCCGGCTTCCTATCAAAAACAGGCTTCCTTTTATCACCGTGGGGTATGTATTGAAGGGGCAGACTCTTTGGAAAACATTTTAGCATTTATTGACTGGCTGCCTAAGGTAGGCTACAACAGCTTCTTTTTACAGTTTAAAATTCCTTATACCTTTTTAGCAAGGTGGTACCACCACGAACGAAATCCATTTCTTACTCCAGAGAACTATGAAGTCAAAGATGCTGCTACCGATATGGATATCTTAGAAGCTGCCCTAAAAAAACGCAGTCTGCTTCTCCACAAAGTAGGACATGGCTGGACAGGAGAGACATTGGGCTATGAAACAGTCGCTTGGCAGCCAGACGGCAAACCAATCAAACCGGAAAAACAACCTTTTGTAGCAGAAATCCATGGTGCCAGAGAACTCTATATGGGGATTCCTGCCAATACCAATCTGTGTTATCAGAATACAGATGCTGTTGATACTTTTGCTTCTCTGGTAACCGATTATGCCAAAAATAATCCTAATGTCGATTATCTCCATATCTGGCTTGCCGATGAATACAACAATATCTGCGAATGTAAAGACTGTATACAAACTACTCTTTCTGATCAATACGTTCACCTGCTCAATGAGATTGATCGAAGATTAACAGCCGAGAAGTTAGATACTAAATTGGTATTTCTTTTATATCAGGAATTACTTTGGCCGCCGATAAAAGAACGATTAACAAATCCAGAACGATTTGTGCTGATGTTTGCCCCAATCAGCCGTACCTTTGAATCTTCTTATCATTTAAATGAAATTCCGCAGGAAATACCTGCCTATCAGCGAAACCATATCACTCTGCCAACCAATTTACAAGAAAATTTAGCCTTTTTAAGAGGATGGCAGCAGCTTTTTTTGGGGGATAGCTTTGTCTATGACTACCCTTTAGGACGGGCACACTATGGAGATTTCGGATATATTCATATTGCCCGCATTATCAGCAGTGATATTAAAAAATTAAATCAGTTAGGATTAAACGGCTATATTAGCTGCCAAGAGTTAAGGGCTTCTCTGCCAAATGCACTGCCAAATTATGTTATGGGATATACGTTATTCGATCAAGAATCCGATGCAGAAGAGTTAATAGACGAATATTTTACAGCAGCTTATGGAACATCTTCTAAAGAGGTAAAAAAATATTTATCGGAACTTTCTAATTTAAGTAGCTGTGACTACTTAAACGGAAAAGGAACACGTAGCAATCCTTTTATGGCAGAACGTTTAAAAACCATTTTGCACTGCTGTGAAGCCTTTCTTCCTGTTTTAAAATGTCACTGCAGTTCTCTGGGAAAATGGGAAAACCAATTTTGGAATCTATTACACTATCACAATACTTATATCACTTTTCTGGCACAGGCAATGTATTATTTAGCATCAGATGAGAATGAAAAGAGTGTAATATATTGGAAAAAGATGCGGGAGTTTATCTGCCAAAATGAATTAAATTATCAGCCTTATCTCGATGTTTATCGTATACTGGAAGTAACTACTAAATATACTGGATTTTCTATTTCAGATACAGAAATTTAAAAGATTTTCGAAGAGGACGCCAGAGTGCATCAAGGGCACGCTGTTCCGCTCTCCGAAAAGTAAGAAACGCTAAGACTTCTGAATTTACGTACATCTATTAGGACGGACCGGGGTGCAATTCGCCCGTACAGCGGGCTAAACACACCCCTTTTTTTGCCATTCGAGAATGGCAAAAAATCCTAATGGATCGACAGAAGTCTAAGAGTTTCTAACTTTCCTCCGAAGTCACAGCGTGCCCTTGATACACTCTGGCTGTATTTCCCACAATCTACTTCTATTTTTTCCCCTCTACTTTATTTCTTTCTTATTCTATTTTTTCCCCTCTGCTTTATTCCTTTCTTATTCTATTTTTCCCCTCTGCTTTATTCCTTTCTTATTCTATTTTTTCCCCTCTACTTTATTTCTTTCTTATTCTATTTTTTCCCCTCTACTTTATTCCTTTCTTATTCTATTTTTTCCCCTCTGCTTTATTCCTTTCTTATTCTATTTTTTCCCCTCTGCTTTATTCCTTTCCTATTCTATTTTTTTCCTTCTGCTTTATTCCTTTCCTAATTATTTTTTTAGTCAGCAAGACCTCACTTAAAACATTCCTTTTTAAACTAAATCTTAAAAATAATATTGATACATTTCAATATAAGCATAGCAAACAACATAAATACAAACGAATACTATACTTATCACATTCCATAATATTTCCAGAAAAATTTATTCAAAAAGCATCAGAAAATTTAACCTCATCAAGGAAGTCCCCGCTTCTAAGCCGCCAAGGCGAAAACGATGGGTTGGGACTTCCTTGTTTCAGTGGGAGTCTGCACTCCCACTAAAAAGCTGTGATAGTGGCTATGAGGTTACGAGCAAGTAGGAAAGCGGATTGCGAATATCCGATTTGACTAAATTTTTCAGCTTTCTTCTATGGATGCATAAATCGGTTGTCTATTTACAGGCAGGAAAAAACAGCCAGAGAGGGGAAATAATCCCTTCTGGCTGTGACTTCGGAGGAAAGTTAGAAAGTCTTATGCTTCTGTCGA
>CAJUEI010000055.1 GCA_910585255.1 uncultured Lachnospiraceae bacterium | reverse complement strand
ATAGCTCCGGGAAGTTCTATTTGCGGAACAACGGTAATAGGAGATGGCAGTTTTATTGGAGTGGGTTCATCTTTAATAGATGGTATTACACTCGGAGAGAATGTAATGATTGGGGCAGGGGCAGCAGTTATTACAGATATACAAAAGAACTGTCTGGCAGCAGGTGTTCCGGCAAAGGTAATAAAAGTATACGATAGAGGTGATAAAAGTGAAAAGAATTAATATGGCAGAGCCCGTATTTAATGGTAGGGAGAAACAGTATCTAAATGAATGTATTGATACGGGATGGGTATCGGCGAATGGTAGATTTGTTCATGAATTTGAAGAAAAATTTGCAGATTTTTGCGGAACAAAGTATGCGGTTTCTTGTTCAAACGGAACAGTATCGCTTCATCTATGTCTGATGGGGCTTGGAATTGGTTTGAAAGATGAAGTGATTATGCCGGCACTTACCTATATTGCAACTGCAAATAGTGTGAAATATTGTGGTGCGAAACCTGTTTTTGTAGATAGTGAGCCTGGAACCTTTAATATCGATCCCAGCAAAATTGAAGAAAAGATTACAGAACATACAAAAGCTATTATGCCGGTACATTTATATGGCTTATCGGCTGATATGGATGAAATTAATAGAATTGCAAAAAAGCATCATCTTTATGTAATAGAAGATGCGGCAGAAGCTCATGGTGCATTATATAAAGGGAAAAAGGTGGGAAGTCTGGGAGAGGTCGCTTCTTTTAGCTTTTTTGGAAATAAGATTATTACTGCTGGGGAAGGTGGAATGGTTACAACAAATAGTGAAGAATTGTACAAAAAAATGAAGCTTTTAAAGGGACAAGGGGTATCTTCAAAAAGGAGATATTGGCATGAGATTGTTGGCTATAACTATCGTATGACTAATATGCAGGCGGCGGTCGGACTGGCACAGTTAGAACAGATTGATTGGCATATTTCCCAGAGAAAACGAGTAGCTGATTTATATCAAAAGTATTTAAAAGGGACAGAATCACTGTTTCAGATGCAGTCTGTGCCGGCAGATTGTAAGAGTGTTTATTGGATGAATAATGTGATTTTAAGCGAACATATAAAGAAGTCAAGAGACACGGTAATGGAACAGATGGAACAGTGCAGTATTGAGATGAGACCAGTGTTTTATCCTATGCATATTATGCCGCCATATTATGACAGAACATTGTCAATGCCGGTTGCAGAAGGGATAGCAGAAAGAGGAATTAGTCTGCCGTCACATGCGTTACTTTCTGAAGAAGATATTGCCTATATTTGTGAGTGTCTGATTCGAATTGTAACAAAGTAGACGGTGGGAAGGAAACAGATGAAGATAGCATTTGATGCTCAATTATTGTTAAAGCCTGATTTGACAGGGATAGGAAGATATGCAGAGAATATTTTAAAGAATTTTAAGCAGCAGACATATGAATTAGAATTAAATGTCTTGGTCGGAAAGCATGAGAAAATATATTTACCTGCAGTAGAAGAATATAAAAAATATGGATATAAAATAAGAAAGAATTTTGGCTGTTCTGGGGTTCTTTATAAATTAATTACAGCAGTATTGCCATTGCCGTATCATATCTTTTTTAGCAAAGATATGGATGCAACTATTTTTTTTAATTATATTGTTCCGCCGGGGGTGAAGGGAAAAAAGATAGTATTTATCCATGATATGGCGTATAAAGTATACCCGGAAACTTTAAGGATAAGAACAAAAATATGGCTGAATCTAAATATTCGGCGTTCGAAAAGACGGGCAGATAAATTTATTACTATTTCTGAGTTCAGCAAAAAAGAGATGGTAAAATATTTGAATATCCATCCAGATAATATTGAAGTGATTTATGCAGGAGTAGATTTTGATATATATCATCCCAATTATACAAGGGAAAAAATAGAAAGTGTAAAGAATAAGTATCATATTTCAAAAGATTACTTTATGTATCTTGGAACAATAGAGCCAAGGAAAAATATTGTTGGATTGATCAAAGCATATTATAAGATAAAAGAAAAATTTTTTGGAAAACAGCCTAAATTGGTATTAGCGGGAAAGAGGGGATGGCTGTATAAAGAGATTGATATATGGATTGATAAATTGCAGTTAAATAGGGATATTATATTTGTTGGTTATATAACAGAAGAGGAAAGTGCGGTACTGATAAATGGTGCAGCAGCATTTGTATTTCCGTCTTTTTATGAAGGGTTTGGTTTGCCGCCTTTAGAGGCAATGGCATGCGGGACACCGGTAATATCATCAAAGGTAGCATCTATACCAGAGGTAGTAGGAGATGCAGGTATTTTGGTAGATCCAGAATCTGAAGAGGAGTTATATTATGCTATGCTAGATATTATGCAAAATAAAGAATTAGCAAATATGTTAAGTGAAAAGGGAATTCAGAGGGCGAAAAAATTTACATGGGAAAATTCTTCTAAAAATTTATTGAAGGTAATAGAGTCAGTCGTGTAATCTATCATATGGGAGAAAAGATATGAGGGCATTAATAACAGGGATAAATGGTTTTGTAGGGCAATATCTAAAAAGAGAATTATTAGAAAATGGGTATGAAGTAGTAGGAATTGATATTCATGTAGCGGAAGAACAAGAGTATATGGTTGATTTATTGGATTTAGAAAGGGTAACAGATATTCTGCAGGAATTAAAAGCGGATTGTATCTTTCATTTAGCGGGACAGGCGTCTGTTGCAAAATCCTGGGTAATTCCACAGAAAACAATGGAACTTAATACTATCGGAACCATTAATCTTTTAGAAGCAGTTCGAACCCTTCAATTAGATACAAAGATATTGCTAATAGGTTCTTCTGATCAGTATGGAAAAATAGCAGAAAATCAGTGCCTAATAGGAGAAGAAACGAAACAAAATCCAAAGACTCCTTATGCTATCTCAAAATGTGCACAGGAACAATTAGGAGTATTATATAGAGAGACATATGGATTAAAGATATATATGACAAGATCGTTTAATCATATTGGAGTAGGGCAGATGAGAGGATATGTGGTTCCTGATTTGGCATATGGAATTGCTGAGATAGAGGCTGGTCTAAAAAATAGATTAAAGGTTGGAAATTTAAAATCATATAGAGATTTTACAGATATTAGGGATATTGTTCGGGCATATCGATTTATTATTGAAAAAGGAGTATGCGGAACAATATATAATGTTGGTTCAGGAAGGAAGTATCAAATTCGTGAGATATTGGATCTATTAATTGGTATGACAAATACGAAAATTATAGTAGAAGAAGATATTCAGAAATTGCGAGTGTCTGATGTGCGAAGTGTGCAGTGTGATCATTCCTTGTTATCCAATGATACCGGATGGAATCCTAATATTTCTATTCAAAAAACATTGAAAGAAATTTTGGAATTTTATCGTAAACAGTTATTAAAATAAGGGATAGTAGGTGAACTATGAAACTAATGAATACAGTGCATTATATCTATAGAATGAGATACTTTTGGTTATATTTAGCAAGATGTGATTTAATTGCAAGATATCGTCGCTCTAAATTGGGTATGCTTTGGATTGTAATGAGTCCAGTATTATTGACAGTAATTATGTCAGTAGTCCTTGGATCAGTTTTTAAAATGTCAATTATTGAGTATGCCCCATATATTTTGATAGGTATGGTTGCATGGGAGTTGTTTACGTCTTCCCTTGTAACCGGCGGAGGAACATTTTTAGGGGCATATCCCTATATTCGCCAGTTTAATCATCCGGTGATTATTTATACTCTGAAATCAGCAGTAGTATATACTGCTAATTTTTTAATAGCAAGTGTAGGGATTATCATATGGACACTTTTTTTGTCACCGGCTAATGTTTTATTAGGACTATTCACGCTGCCGCTTACTACAGTATTATTTTTCTTTCTTTCCTGGGCACTTGTTACAATAGCTGCATTTATTAATACGAAATATAGGGATTATCCGCAGATGATGTCTTTGCTAATGCAGGCATTATGGTATGTTTCACCGGTATATTTTCAGGAGAGTATGTTTGAAGCAAATCAATATTTATTAATGTTATTTCGGTATAATCCGATTACACATATTTTGTATTTATTAAGAAAGCCATTTTTATATTGTCAGTTACCAGTATGGTCAGATTATCTGTTTACAGTAGGATGTATTGTATTTTTTGGATTGATTGCGTTTTTCTTAAATAAAAAAAATGCAAAGAAGGTTATCTTTTATCTGTAATAGAGCAGTGATAAAAATAAAAGGAGTATTTAAATGGCATATGAAGAGGAAATTAGTAAGAAAGTGTTATATACATATGGAGCATGTGGATTTATGCTATCCGTCTTTAGTGTATAACAGTACTACAATAAAACAGGAAATTTTTTCAAAGTTATCTAGAAAAAAGAAAATTCAGCAGTTAGATGATGTAATTGCATTGTCTGATTTTAGTTTGGATATTAAAGAGGGGGAACGGGTAGGAGTAATTGGATATAATGGTGCAGGCAAAAGTACACTTTTAAAAGCAATGGCGGGATTATATCCAATTCAATCGGGAGTAATTGATGTACAGGGGGAAATTCGGGCTTTGCTGGAATTGACGTTAGGATTTGATGTACAGTCTACCGGGCGTGAGAATATTATGTATCGGGGATTGATGTTAGGCTGTACTCCAGAAGAAATTCATCGGCAGGAAGAAGAAATTATTCAGTTTGCTGGCTTAGGGGAGTTTATTGATTATCCGATCTGTTCGTATTCATCAGGAATGATGGTAAGATTAGCGTTTGCAATTTCTACGACAGTAGGAGGAGAAATTCTTTTAGTGGATGAAGTGTTAAGTGCAGGTGATATTGAATTTCAAGCGAAAGCAAAAGAACGTATGCTTGATGTAATGAGTAATGCAAAGATATTAGTATTAGTGTTACATGATTTAGAAACCATTCGGCAGGTATGTAATCGAACAATTTTACTAAATCATGGTTCTGTTATAGCAGATGGTACTCCAAAAGAAGTAATACATTTTTATCTCAATAACCAGAAATAGGTAAAGGAGAACAGAGGATGAAAAGAAGAATCTTATGGCTGTTAAATCATAAAACTTTAATGAAATTTGAAGTAAAATTGCTGCGTGATTTAGGCTATGAAGTTTATATTCCTAAAGTCGTTCCATTTGATGTAAGTGTAGGAGTGGATTGGGAATCTGATAATTTGCTGACAATAGAAAAAAGAGATTTAGATGTTTTAAATCAATTTGATTTTTATGAAACAAGAATGACAGAAGAAATTGTTAGAATAATAAATCAATACTTTGATATTGCTATGTTTATTCATCTTCCGGTAATAATAGAATCGCTTGTGGATTTCTTTCAGGGAGTATTGGTATTACGAGCCTATGGCAGATATAAAATTACAGGAACTTATACAGATGTGATTTTACATGAGCTGGGAATATCATATTTATGTAAAATACAAAAATTAGGGAAACGGTTTGTATTTGGAGAATCTTATAAAGGGATTTCAGAGATGGAATGTGATTTTTTTAGGGATCATACACAATATATGCCAATTGGCTTGCCGGATTGTACGGTTTATGACAGATGGACAGGAAAAAAGAAAAAGGTATTATTTATTTGTCCAAGAATTAGTATCTCTCCTATGTATAAAAGTATATATGAAGATTTTAAAAAGAATTTTAGTAAAATTCCACATTCTATTGGAGGAGTGCAGCCGATACCTTTGGAAAATGATCCCACTATATTAGGATATTTGCCGCAGGAAGAATATGAGGAAATGTATCCGTCACATACCTGTTTATTCTATGAATCAACAGAGGAGAATCAGCTTACCTATCCGCCGTTAGAGGCAGTTAGATGTGGACTGCCGTTAATTTTTATGGCTGGAGGAATGTTGGATCAATTGGGCGGAAAGGAATTGATTGGACGCTGTAAAAATATAAAAGAAGCCAGACAGAAGATGCAGAGGCTAATAAAAGGGGATAGAGTTCTTGCAGAAAAGATAAGAGAGAGTCAAGGAGTATTACTGCATAAATTTTCTTATGAATTTTGTCAGAATAAATGGGAAAAAGCCATGTCAGCAGTAGAAAAGATTTTACAGGAGATACCGCAGGCAGAAGAGCAAAAAAAGAAATTAGCGGTTATATTGCCGGAGGGATTTTTAGGAGGAGTATTAGATTTTACAGTACGATTGATAAAAGCAATAAAGCGTGGAGCGGAATTATACCAAGATTCTTTAGAGATTATTTTTGGTTATGCAAAACATGAAAATTTTAAGGAGGGCGATCCCTTTCGGGAGATAAAAAAGCTGGGTATTTCAATTAGAGAATTTGTTTGGGATTATATCAATAGTTCAGATAGAAGAGAAATTGGAAAATTAATGGGGATTGATTTATCTGTAGAAGAGAATGTATGGTGTGTAATGAATGATCATATGTCTTATTTTAATGATTGTGACGCATTGTTATTTACTTCTGACAGAGTGCCGGCATTGCCTTTTATTATGCAGCCGTATGGAGTGATTGCACATGATTATATTCAAAGATTAATACCTGATATTTTTTCAAAAGATACATTTGAATATAGTTTTATTCAATTTGTCAGAGGGGCACGTGCTGTATTTACAACAACACCAGTAACAAGAGATCATGCGATCCAGTATGCGGGGGTAAGTCAAGACAGAATACATATCATTCCCGTTTTATATGGCTGCGATACGGAGATGGAGCAATTATTGTCTGAACAGACAAGACAAAATGAAACAATAGAAAAACAGAAAGAAAAGCCGTATTTTTTGTGGTCTACTAATATAACACAGCATAAAAATCATAAAGTAGCTTTGCGTGCACTTTCCGAGTATTATTCAAAAGGTGGTAAATTAAAGTGTATGGTTACGGGTTTTTCAACAGAAAAATTTTCACCAAAGTATAAAGGACAGGGAGAAGAACATGCCTATACCATTGAAATTCGTAATATAATAAGGCAGGATAACAATTTAAAGAAGAATATGATTTTTCGTGGAAATCTTCCAAAGAGACAATATTATGAAGTGCTTAAAAATGCAGAATTTTTTCTGCATCCGGGAAAGGGCGATAATGGAAATGGGACAGCCTTTGATGCAGCATGGTATGGAGTATTTACGGTATCAAGCGATTATGCACCAATGCGGTATTATAATACGTACTTTGGGTTACAGATGCGGTTTTTTAATCCAAATGATAGTTATGAACTTGCCGATACCCTTTTGGATGCAGAGCAAAACAGGGAGGATTATAAAAGAAAGGTTCCCTCTCGGTATGAATTAAGGAAATTTATGGTAGAAGATGATGAGATAAGCAAAAAGATATATGCTTGTGTTCGGCATGAATGTGCGTTATTTAGCGGGGAGAAGATAAAATGAAAATAGGTATCTATTTGGGCTATCGACCTAGTACCCATCTTTCGTTAATTAATGAAGGATTGGGTAGGTATCTGGCAAAATTGGTAAAAGTATTAGAAGAAAGTGGAAATAAGATAGTAATTGCATGTCCTAGATGGCTAGTAGGAGCACTAGAAGAATTATTGGAAGAGTATAATTTATCCCTAGAACATATAAATTTAGTTGTACCAAGGAAAGAACCGATTATTTGGCGTTTTATTGTCAGACGAGAAAAGAAAAAGAAAAAATATAGAATCGGATTAAAAATAAAACTTTTTTATGCCAGTTATGATTTTATTGAAAAGATGCTCACCTTTTCTGTAAAAATAAAAAGTATGGCTGTTACGATTTTGATGTTATTACTTTTCAGCGGAATAGGTATTTTGCTTTTGCCGTTTGTTTTGATTTTCTTAGTATTAAAAGGTGCTTATAAACTTGTTAAATTATTTTTTAGAGTGTTTCGGATTGACTTGTCTAGTGTTGAAACTATGAAAATTTCTATTAAATCTAATTTATTTCTTTTTAGATATTTAGAGAAGATAAAGCAGATTGCAAATGGAAGAAAGTTAAGTCAGGAATTGGCAGAGAGAATTCGAATGGACGCATGTAGACAAATGATTGATCGAATTAAGCATATGAAGGATAAGCCAGATATATGGTTTTGTCCAATGGCATTTTGGTCGGAATTTAATGAGATAGATGGTGTTACAGTAACATGTTTTCCTGATTTGACTCCAGCATTTTTTCCTATTGGTTTTGGACAAATGAATATGACATCAGCAGTTCAGTCGATTCGAAAGACAGTAAAAGAGGGAAGTTATTTTATTACCTATTGTGATTATCAAAAAGATCAGGTACTTTCTAATGTGCTGGGGAAAGAAAAAAGAAATATTCGTGCAATTCCTCTGTTCGTAAATGAAACTTATCCAGATATTAAATTAGTTCAGGGCTATGAAATGTATACAAAAGAAGATCCTACCAAAAAGTTTGCAAGGCAAGTATTAAGTACATTGTTTGTAAATACTGCACCTGATATAGCATTATATCTGCAGGGGGCAATTCGACCAATGTCTTATAAAGATATAAAATATATTTTTTATTCTTCTCAGTGCAGACCCAATAAGAATGTTTTGACTTTAATTAAGGCATATGAATATTTGCTTAGAGAAAAAGAGGTAAGTTTAAAACTGATACTAACAGGTTCTTTTGATCACATACCAGAAATAAGAACATATGTTTATGAGAATAGACTGCAGTATGACGTTCTGTCATTTTATCATGTAAATAATCAACAGTTAGCAGCACTATATGCCTGTGCAGAATTGGTTGTTAATCCTACTTTATATGAAGGTGGATTTTTAATGATTTTTTCGGAAGGAATGTCTGTTGGAACGCCATCTGTTATGAGTCGTATTCCTCAAGTGGTAGAGATTACAGATCAATATGATTTGGAGGAATGTTTATTTGATCCATATAATTATAAAGACATGGCAGAAAAGATTTTATATGGAATAGAAAATAGGGAATTATTAATAGAAAAACAGCAGCCCCTTTATAACAAGCTGTCTAATCGGACAAAAGAGGGGGCAGCAAAAGAGTATATGGATGCTTTTCAATATTTTATACAGTTAGACAGGGAAGAAAAACGGCAAAGAAATGGAAATGAACGATGAAAAAATGGATTATTTTGGTGTTGAGTTGTTTTTTTATTTTGAATACTTTCGGTTTTACAATTATATTTGCGGAGGAAGAAATTTCAGATGTAAAAATTACGGTTATATCTGAACAGAAAGCCTATGAAAAAGAATTTACGGCAGAAGTGCAGGTCAGCTTTTATAATCAAGATTTCTATAATGATGAAATTTTCTTATCTTATCATATTTTAAAGAAAGAGAAAGATGGAACAGAAGAGATTTTAGAATTTGAAAACCCAAGAGTTAAAGTAGTATTAGATGAATCAGGGACTGCTGTTATAAAATTACAAGTGACATTAAAAGAACTGATAGATGGTGCTTATATGGAATTTGATCTAGTGGATGAGAGCAATTTATTTTGGTTTTCTTATAATCAAGCAATTTGTTTATCAACAGATAGAATCGAGCTGTTGGATAGACCAATCTATAGACAGATTGTGCATTTCAAACAGGCAGTCAAGAATGAGACAGGAATATTTATCATTAATTTCATGATATTTATTAGTGGGATAGGTGTTTATATTTATGTACGCAGGAAGAAAATATTTGAGTGGTAATTTTTAGGTTTAGAGAATGAGAAAAGATTGGAATCTAATTAAGAAGATATAACTAGGCAGGAAACGGTAAATAACTTAATACAAGGAATAGCTGTACTGGCGAACACATAAGATAGAATTTTACTTTAAGTTAATGAATGTAAAAATCGGATCTCTTTTTTCTATAGTCAGTTTGATATGGGATATGGTCTGAATAAGAACAAAACACAGAAAGAGAAGGGAATATTGTGTATAGAGAAAAAGAAAGTAAAAAAATAACAGAGCTTTATGGTAAGCTGATTCAGGCTGTAAGGTTTATAATCGTTGGTTTTATAAATACAATAGTATCATTAATAATTTATTATATTTTGATAGCATTACATATAGATTATAATACGGCAACAGTTGTTGGGTATATCGGCAGTTCAGTTTTAGGTTATTTTTTAAACAGAATATGGGTATTTCAGACCAAAAAGATTTCGTCTAAGAATAGTTTAATAAAGTATTATATTGTCTATGGAACAGCGTTATTATTAAACTTATGTTGTATGCACTTTTGGATTCAGACTTGCTGTATTGATAAAAGAATAGCACCTATTTTAACCTTGTGTATCACAATTCCATATAATTTTACATTGAGTAAGTTATGGGTTTTTCAGGATAAAAAGGAAGAGGGATTGGACAGATGAAGATAATGCCAAATCGAATGGACAGAGGATTTCAAAGATATCAGCAGGAGTTTGAAGCAAAAGCGATTGAAGTACTGCGTTCTGGCTGGTATATACTTGGAAAAGAAGTAGAGCGATTTGAAAAAGAATTTGCAAATTATACAGGCGGAAGATATTGTGTAGGGCTGGCAAGTGGACTGGATGCATTATGGCTTGCATTTCGAATTCTTGGAATTGGGGAAGGAGATGAAGTTTTAGTGCAGGGAAATACTTATATTGCAAGTGTGATGGGGATTACAATTAATCATGCAGTTCCAGTTTTTGTTGAACCAGATAGTTATTACAATATAGATGTAACAAAATTAGAAGAGAAAATTACGCCTAGGACAAAAGCAATTTTAGTGGTTCATCTGTATGGACAGGCTGCCAATATGAAGGAGATTATAAGAATTGCTAAAAAGCATCATTTAAAAATAGTAGAAGATTGTGCTCAATCGCATGGGGCTTGTTTTGATGGAAAGATGACAGGAACATTTGGTGATGTAGGATGTTTTTCCTTTTATCCTTCTAAGAATTTGGGAGGATTTGGAGATGGGGGGGCAGTGGTTGTAAAGGAGGAAGCATTAGCACAAATGTTTCGGATATACCGAAATTACGGCAGTGAAAAGCGATATTATAATAAGGTGGTAGGTGCAAATTCTAGATTAGATGAGATACAGGCAGGACTTTTAAGAGTTCGGCTTTCTCACTTAGACGAATTAAATCAGGAGAGATGCCGTCTATGTGAAAAATATTTAAAAGAACTGAAAAATCCTGTAATTCAGCTACCAAAGAGACAGAAGAACAGTACTCATGTTTGGCATCAATTTGTAATAAGAACATCAAACCGAAAAGAATTTATTCGCTATTTGCAGGAAAAAGAGATTGGAACGATAATTCATTATCCTATTCCGCCTCATTTATCAGAGGCGTATTCTTATTTGGAGATAGATAGAAGTCAGCTTCCTATAACGGAACAGTATGCAGAGGAAGTGCTGTCTATTCCTTTATATAATGGAATGATAGAAGAAGAACAAAACTATGTAATTGATACAATCAATCAATTTAAACCGGTTGGATAAAAGAGTAGGAGGAATAGAGATGAAAGAGAAGAATCTTGCAAAATTGCTGGAATTTCCGCAGCTGGGTGATCAAAGGGGACATTTGGTAGTAGTAGAGAGTAAGTTGGATATTCCATTTGAAATTAAGAGGGCATTTTATATTTATGGTTCGGAAAAAACGGTTGTAAGGGGACAGCATGCCAATCGGAGAACGGAGTTTGTATTAATTAATGTCAGCGGAACCAGTAAGATTAAAGTACAGGATGCAAATGGAAATGAAAGTATATTTAATTTAGATCGTCCGCATATCGGAGTTTATATTCCAAAAGGATTGTGGAAGGATATGTATGATTTTTCGGAAGATTCGGTTCTTTTAGTATTGGCAAGTGAGCATTATGATGGTTCAGAGTATATCAGAGATTTTAAAGAGTATGTAGAGGAATATCATTATGAGTAAATTATCGATTATTATTCCGGTTTATTGTAATGAAGATACTTTGATGTGCTGTTATCAGGATGTAAAAGAAAGGGTATTATCAAAAATAGAAGAGTATGAATTGATTTTAGTAGATGATGGTTCGGTGGATCATTCCTGGGATATTATGAGCCATATTGCGGAGGAGGATACGAAGGTAAAATTAATTCGATTATCTAGGAATTTTGGCTCTCATGCTGCTTGTTTAGCAGGACTTTCCCTAGCAGAAGGCGATTGTGCTACGATAAAGGCAGCCGATTTACAGGAAGAGTCAGAGTTAATTTTGGAAATGTATGCCAGTTGGAAAAGAGGAAATCAAGTGGTATTAGCAGTTCGTTCTGACAGAGAGGAAGGGGTGTTTCAAAAGTGGTTTGCCAATATGTATTATTGGCTGGTGCGAAAGCTTGCATTAAAAAATATGCCGCCAAAAGGATTTGACTGTTATTTGATAGACCGAAAAGTGATAGAAGTTTTAAAGTTGTTGGATGAAAGAAATTCTGCTATTACTCTGCAGATTTTATGGGCAGGTTTTCGTACAGATTTTGTATATTATGTAAGAAAAGCAAGAGAAGTTGGAACTTCCAAATGGACATTGGCGAAAAAAGTAAAACTGGTAGTCGATTCTTTAGTCAGTTTTTCTTTTGCCCCGATACGTTTTATGACAATAGTGGGAGGGATGAGTTTTATTATTTCTATTTTGTGGGCTTTTCTTTTAATTGTAGAAAAATTGTTGGGAGGAATTCCGGTAACAGGCTGGACTACTTTAATGGTAATGCAATTATTTTCCAGCGGGCTTATTATGTTTACACTAGGAATATTAGGAGAATATATCTGGAGGAGTATGGACGCTGCAAGAAACCGACCAGTATATATTGTAGATGAAATAGTAACAGGGGAGAAAAAAACAGAAACGTTTGAGAAGGATATAGTATGAGAAATAGATTAAGAAGAAAAAATTTTATTGCAGTCTTAATAATCATAGCCAGCGTTGGAATTGTATATTTTCCGATTATTTCAAATACGGCTTTATTAGTAGCGGGGGACGGAATCGGTTATTATTTGTCAAAAGTTTTTCTTCGGGAAGGGCTTCGGCAGGGAGAACTGCCATGGTGGAATCCATACTGTTCGATTGGAACGCCTTTTTTTGCAGATGTACAGCAGACGGTATTAAATCCAATTAATGTTATCTATTTTATTTTTGATACACCCTTTGCATTTAATCTGTCTCGTATCATTTGTTTAATTGCTGCTGCTTTTTTTATGTATTTATTAATAAAAGAAATAACAGGAAATTATGAAGTGGGGTTACTGACAGGGTTGATTTATGCATTTAGTACGGTTTTAGGAGGGATGCGTGTAGAACATGACACCATTATAACAACAGCAGCGTTATTTCCTATGGTTTTTTATTTTCTGGAAAAATTTAAAACTACAAATCAGACAAAATGGGCAGCCGTCTCTTCGGCAGTTATGGCGGTACAGTTTTTTAGTGGCTTTACTCAGATTGTATTATATTTTGATATTGCATGTTTTTTTTATATGATTTTTATTTTAAATCAAAACAAATATAACCTAAAAAAAGGAATTTTATTATGTATAAAATGGATTGGATTATATTTGCTGCTTATTTCTGTACAACTTTTGCCTACCATACAGTTAATAATCCAATCGGGCAGAGATAGGATTTCCTGGGAAACATTTTCTTTTTTAGCTTATGATTTTCGGATTTTGTTATTAATGTTATTTCCCTATGCATATAAAAATCAATTTGAAGCATTTGGAAGTTATGCATCGTCTGGGATTGATATTGAAATTTATATTGGAGTAATCTGTTTAGTCTATTTGATTTATGAACTGAGATATTGTCTGAAAGAACAGAAAGTGAAGTTATTTGCAGGAATATGGATTTTTTCTTTTTTGTTTGGAATGGTGCCGAATATTCCTATTGTTGGAAAAATAGTTTATCATATTCCAATTATAAATTCTTTTCGGGTATGTGCCAGAAGCCTTCCGATTTTTATTTTTACTTCGATTCTATTAACTGGAATGGGATTGAGTCAGTTGTTAAATTCCGATAGTGTAAAAAAAATAATTAAAATAAATGGACTTTTATTAGGATTTATTATTACAAATATTATAGTTATATATTGTATAGCTTCGCAACCTACGATTATATGGGAAAATGAAAGTATTTATTATAATACATTAAAAAAAGGGATTGTTTTAACTGTTTTTTTATGTGTATTTCATATGGTTTGTTTAATTCTGCTGCTAAAAAGCAAAAAGGAAAACGTAAAAAAAGGAATTATATTTATAATCGTTTTTTTTATTTTGTTGGATGTAATGCAATTTAGTGTAAAAATTAAAGAAAAGCAGACAGATATAGAACAATTATTGGATAAGGGGATTTCACCGCAGACAGAATTGCTTGTGGAGGAAGATACAAAGAATGGTTATCGTTCTTTTGCAATGATAGACAGACTGGAAAATTATTTTTCGCCGGAGATAATGGTAGCAAAATATCAGAGAAATATAAACAGTCAGAATCGATTTTATAATAGTTATTTAACATTTCTAGATAAAAAATTTGCTTATTGGGGAATAAAAGAAGCCTATTATTATCCTTTGTTTTTACAGCAGTTAAGAAACGAAAATGGATTGGTATCTATGCTTGGAATTCATTATATTTTTGATGCATGGGATCATGGGATCAATAGCAAAATTATAGATAAAGAGCAGCCAGAAGAAAATTGTGTTTATTCACAGGAAACCGTAATTGTGCCGGCAAGTGCAGGAGTTTCTGTATATGCAGTAGAAGCGGATTGGCTGGAAGAAAATTCTCTCTATCAGATTGAATTTCAATCAGAACAGGATTTGCCGGAATTATTTTATGCGGATTTTTATAACAGTGGATATGACAATGGAGAACAGGATGGATTTTTTACAGAGGAATTTGGGGGCGTATGGAAGACTGTTATTTCCGTAGAGGAATTACCAGAAGATGAAATGGTTTATTTTCGAGTGATTGCTTCAGAAGATACAGAAGTACTCTTATCACAGCTTGAGATTAAAAAAGTTAAGGCAGAAGACCGATATAATGAGATTATTGTATCAGATAGTGAAATAAAAATTTACGAAAACCAAGAAGCTAGAAAGTTACTATATGTTCCAGAAAGAGTAATTTCAGTAGACAGCTATGGAGAAAGCTGGATAGAGGATGGTTTAGAAGAAGTGGATAAGATAAATTATATTGCAGATTTTGGAAAAGAAATGGATTTAAGTGAAAGTAATACTTCTATAGAGGAGATTGTAATAAAAAGAAATGTTGTTTCGGCATGGGTATCAGCAGAGACAGAAACGTTTATCAATCATTCTCAACTGGCATATCCAGGCTGGACAGCATATATAGACGGAGAAAGAACGAAGCTATATACGGTCAATAATTTAATACAGGGAGTAGAGATGCCGGCTGGAAGTCATAGGATAGAGTTTTGCTTTGAACCGATGGACGTAAAGATAGGAGGTGTCCTTTCCATAGCTGGTTTAGTATGGTGTGTAATTTGGATTGTAGCGGAGTATAAAAAAGATAGAAAATATGGTTGGAAGGAAAAATAGGAAAGGAGAGAAGATGTTAGAATTACAAAAATTTTTATTTGAAACAGAGCCAAGCAGAAAAGAATTAATAAATTATATTCCTTCAAAGGAAAACCCCTGTTATCAGATACAGGTATATCGAAATCATTCGTTTGAATTGGTGGAACATACGATTTTTCCTTACTTAGATTATGCTGGAATCAATGTTCAGTTTTTATATAGTGATTATGATGACAGTCTATCTTTTTTTCAGTTGGAATCTTCTTCGGATCTGCTGATTCTTTGGCTGGATTTAGAACGTTATAAAGAAAATAAGAGAGAAGAGTTTATAGAAGAAAGATTAACGGTATTACGCTCGATTTATCAAAAACCTATACTATGTATTCCATTTGGCGAAAAAAAAGCAGGCAGTTATACCAATGTGATTTGTTATCATTTAGATGGGGTAAAAGAAAAATTAAAAAAGGCTTATCTGGACGAACGATTGGAAAAGTGGTCAGGAACAAAGTTAAGTGCAGAGTCATGCAAAATGATTGCAAAGGAATTGGGGTTAAAATATATTCCGGCATTGCTCAAACCTTTGCTGAAAGCAATTGTTGTGGATTTGGATTACACTTTATATAGGGGCGTGTTGGGAGAAGATGGGATGGAACATATAGAAATCTCAGAAGATTATCTTTTCTTGCAGAGACAATTAAAATTATTGGCAGAACAGGGATTTTTTCTATGTATGGCAACTAAAAATGAAGAAAAAGATGTATGGGAACTATTGGAGAAAAGAGAGGATTTTTTATTGAAGAAAGAGGTGTGGAGTGTCATCTGTGCATCTTGGGAAGAAAAGGCAGATATGATTCAAACCATTGCCGATTTTTTAAATATTCATACAGAAAGTATACTATTTATAGATGATAATATCGGGGAAATTCTGTCGGTTCTCTCTCGTTATCCTAGGATTCATGTGATTCATGCCCATGAAAATCCTAAAATTACAAGTGAGATGCTTGCTTTTTATCCAGGACTGATGAAATTATATCAACAAAAAGAGGATCAGATTCGTTCGGCTGATATAAAAGCAAAATCAGAGCGACTCAAGATGAAACAGGGATTGTCAAAGGAGGAGTATATAAGGTCTTTGGATATCAGATTAACTTATAAATGTAATTGCCTAGAAAATGCGAGCCGAATTTCTGAATTAGCCAATAAAACCAATCAGTTTATCTTTTCTTATAAAAGATATCATATTTCTGAAATAGTAGATTTGATGCAGAGAGCCGATAGTCTTGTTCTGTCGATTTTTTTACAAGATAAGTTATCGGATAGTGGTTTAATTGGAAGCTGTTTGATAAAAAAAGAATGGGATCGGCTGGTAGTGGAAGAATGTTTTGTCAGCTGCAGAGCCTTGGGAAGAGGAATAGAAGAAGTGATCGTTTTGGGTGCCATTTATATTGCACAACAGTACTTTAACATTCAAAAGGTGAAAATTCTTTTTTGTAAAGGAGAACGAAATAAAGCGGCTGAGAAATTTTTAGAGGATTATGCAAAAGAGAATATTAATCAGGAAAAGGAAATCGACTATAAGCTGCCAAGGGATCAGATCACGATAAAAATAGAGGGAGGAATCGAAATATGAAAGAAAAAATTATTTCTATTATAGCAGAGATAACAAAGATAGAACAAACAGAATTATTAGAAAATATGGATACAGCAAAGCTGTGGGATTCTATGAAACAGATAGAGGTGATTTTGGCATTGGAGGAGGAATATGGAATTCAGTTTGAACAGAACGAGCTTGCAGAATTAACCACCACAGGAAAGATAGTAGATGTTTTACAAAGGAAGGTAGGATAAGATGAGACATACAATTGTGGTAGAGGGGTATGCTTATAAAATACGTCCGGTCACTCTTTCCGATGCTGCTTTTATTGTTGATGTTCGTTTAGAGGATAAAGAACGAAATCAATATATTCATGAAATTCCAAATGATGTATCAGTACAGGAAAAGTGGATAGAAGATTATTTAGAACAGGAGGGAGAGTATTATTTTGTAATTGAAAATAAAATAACGGGAGATAGAGAAGGACTGATTGCGGTTTATCATTTAGAAGACAATCGGGCAGAGTGGGGAAGATGGGTTATAAAAAAAGGATCTATGGCTGCAGTAGAAAGTGTCGATTTGATCTATAAAGCCGCTTTTGGAAAGTTAGGATTAGAAGAATTATTCTGTCGGACAATAGAAAAAAATGAATCTGTGATAGCTTTTCACAGAGCTATTCGTCAAAAGGAAAGAGAACAGAAAGAGGAGAGAATCGAGTGGAACGGAATATCCTGTCGTATGATAGAACACTATATAGAAAGAGAGTATTATTACAATGAAATTCAATGTGAATTAGAAAAAAAGGCATATCAAATTTTTGTAAGAAATATGCGGTATGCAGTGGGAAAATTTGAATTTCATCATATTGGAGCAGCAGCAAAGGAAATCGAAAAAGAATTTTCGTATTATAAACTATTGGGTTATATACGAGAAGGAGCTTCTTTTGAAGATAAAGAGCAGGGAATTAAAGGGCAATTTATTATAAGTAAGAATCAGCCAAGATTAGAACTTTTAGAAAATCTTTCGGATAGTGTAACATTAAATGTATTTTTAGAAAATAATATCCATATGTATCATTTTGCTTACTTAATTGAAAATATAGAAAAGGGAATGGAGATATTGATACGAAATAGGGCAAAGCTAGTATCACCGTTAAAAGATTCCGTTTATTTTAAAAAAAGGATCTGTTTTTTTGTATTGGCAAATTCATTTTTGATTGAATTAATAGAAGTTTGAGAAAAAGAACTCGATTAACGTGATGAATATAGGAAAGTAAATTAATTATGAGGTTGACAAAAGAAATGAGTATAAGTAAGATCTTTGACAGACAGACAGACAGACAGACAGACAGACAGACAGACAGACAGACAGACAG
>CAJUEI010000054.1 GCA_910585255.1 uncultured Lachnospiraceae bacterium | reverse complement strand
AGCAGCTATGAGGTTATAAGCAAGTAGCAAAGCGGATTGCGAATATCCGATTTGATTTTCGGGGAGATTTTGCAGTTGCACGATTGTTTTATTTTATGGGATGTTTAATATTGTTGAATTTTGGTTGGAAGGGATGTATTGTTAAAAATTATATAAAAAGAATAATTTATTATATTGTATTTTTAATTGTTTGCTTTTTATTAAATAGTCAAACTTTTAATTGTTTTGGAATCTCACTTTGATAGAGAAAATTAAAAAGAAAGCAGGTTTGTGATTATGAAAATTATGCCCAATAGAATGGATAGAGGATTTCAGATGTATCAGCAAGAATTTGAATCAAAAGCAATTGAAGTGCTGCGATCGGGCTGGTATATACTTGGAAAAGAGGTGAAACAATTTGAAAAAGAATTTGCTGCTTATACAGGTGGGAAGTATTGTGTTGGTTTGGCGAGTGGGTTAGATGCATTATGGCTTGCCTTTCGGATTCTTGGAATTGGAGAAGGCGATGAAGTGTTAGTTCAAGGAAATACTTATATTGCAAGTGTAATGGGGATTACAATTAATGGTGCTACCCCTGTTTTTGTTGAACCAGATGAATATTATAATATTGATGTTAGTAGATTGGAAGAAAAAATTACATCAAAAACAAAAGCCATTTTAGTTGTGCATTTATATGGACAAGCTGCTAATATGACAGAAGTTATAAGAATTGCAGAAAAATATCATCTTAAAGTAGTAGAAGATTGTGCACAGTCGCATGGAGCTTGTTTTGAGGGAAAAATGACAGGAACATTTGGAGATGTGGGATGCTTTTCTTTCTATCCGTCTAAAAATCTGGGAGCTTTTGGCGATGGTGGAGCAGTGATAGTAAATAAAGAAGAATTGGCTCAAAAGTTTCGTGTTTATCGTAATTATGGAAGTGAAAAGCGATATTATAATATGGTAGTTGGAACAAATTCTAGGTTGGATGAGATACAAGCGGGATTGTTAAGAGTTCGCTTATCTCATTTAGAAGAATTAAATCAAGAAAGAAGCCAAATTTGTAAACGATATTTAGCAGAGATTCAAAATCCTGATATAAAACTTCCACAAGTTCAAAAAGGAGCAACTCATGTTTGGCATCAATTTGTGGTAAGAACTGTCAATAGAGAGGATTTTATTTATTATTTAGAACAGAAAGAAATAGGAACTATTATTCATTATCCCATTCCTCCACATTTATCGGAGGCTTATGCTTATTTACATACAGATAGAAGTCAGCTTGTTATTACAGAACAATATGCGAATGAGGTATTATCTCTTCCTTTATATAATGGAATGACAAAAGAAGAACAGGACTATGTAATTGACGCAGTAAATTATTTTAGACCGAGTAAGCAAAGTAACGAAAAGAAAAAATTGGAGGAACAAATATGAAAGAAAAAAATCTTGCCAAGCTATTAGAATTTCCGCAATTGGGGGATCAAAGAGGACATTTGGTAGTAGTAGAGGGAGAATTAGATATTCCGTTTGATATAAAACGGGCATTTTATATTTATGGTTCAGAAAGTACTGTGATAAGAGGACAACATGCAAATCGAAAAACGGAATTTGTTTTAATTAATGTTAGTGGTACCAGTAAAATTAAAGTACGAGATGCAAATGGAAATGAAAGTTTATTTAATTTGGATCGCCCGCATATTGGTGTTTATATTCCAAAAGGATTGTGGAAAGATATGTATGATTTTTCGGAAGATTCTGTTCTTTTAGTATTAGCAAGCGAACATTATGATGGCTCTGAGTATATTAGAGATTTTGAGGAATATGTAAAGGAATATCATTATGAGTAAATTATCAATTATTATTCCAGTTTATTATAATGAAGATACATTATTACTTTGTTATCAAGATGTAAAAGAAAAGGTATTATCTAAATTAGAAGATTATGAATTGATTTTGGTGGATGATGGTTCAGGTGATCATTCTTGGGAAATTATGAATAAGATTGCATTAGAAGATAATAGGGTAAAATTAATAAAATTATCTAGAAATTTTGGCTCTCATGCAGCTTGTCTAGCGGGACTTTCTATATCAACTGGAGATTGTGCTACGATAAAGGCAGCAGATTTACAAGAAGAGTCAGAACTGATTTTGAAATTATATGATAGTTGGAAAAAAGGAAATAAAGTAGTATTAGCCGTTCGTTCTGATCGGGAAGAAGGACTGTTTCAGAAACTATTTGCTAATATTTATTATTGGCTGGTTCAAAAATTTGCATTAAAAAATATGCCAAAGAATGGTTTTGACTGTTACCTAATCGATAAAAAAGTAATAGAGGTTTTAAAATTATTAGATGAAAGAAATTCAGCAATTACGCTTCAAATTTTGTGGTCAGGTTTTCAAACAGAACTGGTATATTATGTAAGAAAGGCAAGAAAAATAGGTACATCAAAATGGACATTAGCTAAAAAAATTAAATTGGTGGTAGATTCTTTAGTTAGTTTTTCTTTTGCCCCTATACGATTTATGACAGTAGTAGGAGGAGGCAGTTTTATTATTTCTATTTTATGGGCAATCTTATTAATTATTGAAAAGCTGTTAGGCAGTATACCTGTTACTGGCTGGACAACGTTGATGGTTATGCAATTATTTTCAAGTGGATTGATTATGTTTACACTTGGTATATTGGGAGAATATATTTGGAGAAGTATGGATGCTGCAAGAAATCGTCCAGTATATATTATTGATGAAGTAGTAACAGAAGAAGAGCAAATAGAGAAAAATAAAGAATAGGAGAGACAATGGAACAAGAGGGACAATTTATATTATATGAGGCAGTTTATGATAACGTAAGAATTCGACCATTAGAAGAAAAGGATCTTGAAAAACTTCGTATTTGGAGAAATGATGTAAAACAGACTAAATATTTAAGACCAATTGGGGAAATTACTCCTTCTATGCAGAAAGAATGGTTTCAAACTTATCAGAAGGCAGATGATGAAATAATATTTGCAATTGAGGAAATTTGTGAATTACATAGATTGGTAGGTAGTTTATCTATTTATCATATAAAAGAAATGACAGCAGAGATTGGAAAAATTCAGATTGGAGAGATGGAAGCGAATGGAAAAGGAATTGGCCGAAAAAGTATGGTAATGGCATTATTGATTGGCTTCCAAGAATTAGGTTTAAAGGAAGTATTTGGGGCAGTGAATCCCGAAAATATTCCAGCATATAAAAATGATATGAGAATTGGATTTGAGGTAATTGGACAACATTTTTCTCACGAGGGGATAGAAAAAGAAATTCGGATAGATTGGAAACGATTGCAAAGTGTAAATGATTATTTAGATAAAATTGAGATAAAAAAGTATGAAAAATCTCTCTGGGGGGGGTACCAATAAAAAAAAGAGAATTTATATAGTGGATGCGAAGCGAACCGCTATTGGAAAATTTGGCGGAGCTCTTAAGAATATAGGGTGTGGAGAATTAGGAAGTTTAGTTGTAAAAGATATTTTAGAAAGAAATAAAATTTGTTCATCTAATATAGAAGAAGTGATTATTGGAAACGTTTTATCTGCCGGACAGGGACAGGGAATTGCGAGGCAGGTGCAATTATTAGCTGGTATACCAATAGAAACGTGTGCTTATGCTGTTAATATGGTATGTGGAAGTTCCATGAAAGCAGTAATGAATGGGGTAGAAGCAATTTTATCGGAAGATGTTGAAGTGGTGATAGCAGGGGGAGTAGAGAATATGAGTCAGTCACCATATTTATTTTCTTCTGATATTCGTAGAGGATGCCGTATGGGGAATATGACAGCTTTAGATAGTATGATTTATGATTCTCTTACAGATGCATTTACTGGAGAACATATGGGGATTACAGCAGAACATCTGGTGGAACACTATCAGATAACAAGGGAAGAACAAGATAGTTATGCATTTGATTCACATCAAAAGGCAATTCGAGCAATTGAACAAAAAGAGTTTGATGAGGAGATTGTTCCTATATTGATTTCAGAAAAGAAAGAAAAATTATTATTTGTTGAAGATGAGCATCCAAATAGAGAAACTACATTGGAAAAATTGAAAGAGTTAAAGCCGGCTTTCCAAAAGAATGGAACGGTAACAGCCGGAAATTCATCTGGAATTAATGATGGTGCAGCGATGCTTTTGCTTGCAGGAGAAACATATATAAGGAAACAGAAGATACAGCCATTAGCAGAAATTGTTGCTTATGCACAAAAAGGGACAGAACCTCAATATATGGGGATGGGACCATTTTACGCAATTAAAGCATTAATGAAAAAAACAAAGATGACATATGAGCAGATTGGAATATTTGAGATACATGAAGCATTTGCTGCTCAAAGTTTATCTGTATTAAAAGAATTAGCAAAGTATTTTAATGTAACAGAGCAGGAAATTCAAAAAAAGACAAATTTGAGAGGCGGAGGAATTGCGTTGGGTCATCCACTTGGAGCAACCGGAGCACGAATCTTGGTAACTTTAATTTATATTATGAAACAGAAAAAGATTGAATATGGGATAGCTTCATTATGTATTGGAGGGGGAATGGGAATAGCGATTTTGATTAGAAGTGTAGACTTTTAGAATAAGAGAGGAAAGTAAAATGGATTTTTGCGGAAAAATTGCACTTGTGACAGGGGCATCTAGAGGGATTGGAAAAGAAACAGCAATACTTTTAGAAAAATATGGAGCAACTGTAATTGGTACATATTATAAGGAGTTACCAGGAGAAATAACAGGAATAGTATATCAATATTTAAATGTAGTTGATCAAAAGAGTTGTGAAACCATTATTACTACTATAATAGAAAAATATAAAAAAATTGATATATTAGTGAATAATGCAGGGATTACAGCGGATGCAATGACAAAGTATATGACAGAGGAAGAGTTTGATCAGGTAATAGAGGTAAATCTAAAAGGAACATGGAATATGACAAAATTGGTTGGACCAATTATGATGCAACAGAAAACAGGAAGTATTGTGAATGTATCTAGTATTGTAGGAGAGTATGGGAATATTGGACAGGTAAATTATGCTGCATCGAAAGCGGGAATTATCGGTATGAGTAAAAGTTGGGCAAAGGAATTTAGCAGAAAAGGTGAAAATGTTCGGGTAAATGTAGTTGCTCCAGGATATACAATGACAGATATGTTAAAAACAGTTCCATCTGATTTATTAGAAGAATTTGCTTGTCAGACTATGTTAAAACGTTTAGCAGAACCCCAAGAAATTGCTAATGCGATTCTTTTTTTGGCCTCTGATTTTGCTAGTTATATTACAGGAACAGTTTTGGACGTAAATGGAGGAATGAGACTATAAATATATTTTGAGAGAAGGAAAGGATATGCATAAAATTTTAACAAAAGCGATAAAGATAATTCAGATATGTTTTATAGTGTGTTTTCTTATATTGATAAATTTATTATTTTATAATTATGTTAATTCGAATAAAATATCTGAAAAATCTGGTGAAGAATATTTAGAAAGAGAAGAGTATAATTTTTCTGATATTTTTCAAGATGAGAATGATTATATAGAACAGAAATTTCACCCTATACGCCCAGAACTAGAAAATATTAGAATTCGTTTGGCAATTAACCATGCTAATTTGCCATATGATTTTACTATATTAATAGAATTTTGTGAAGGAGATCAGGTTCTTAAAAGAGAAGAAATAACAAATAAGCAAATAAAAAATTGGACTTATTATAATTTTGAGATTGCCCGAAAATTAGATATGAATCAAGAATATTCTATAAGAATTCGGCAGATAGTGGGACCGAAAGATGAAAAATCGGAAAAATATCTTATTTCTTATGTGATATTCCATGCTGTTGAACACGTTTTAGAAAATGAAACCTGTTATTTTTATAATGGAGAACAGGTTGAGGGAGAATTTGAGGTAAGTTATGTTTATAACTATATTGATAAAGAGCTTATATTAAAACAAATCATTGCTAATATACTGTTTATAGCAGGGCTTTTTATTTTTTATCTGTTAAAAAAGAAATTACAAATTAGTGATAAAATAAAAAGAAGAATAGTTTATATATTATATTTTTTACTTCCTATTTTTGCTTTTATATCAGTAGAAATTATTACAGGATATATTTCTACTATTATAGGGTGGGGAATAATAAAAAATATTTTATTATATTATTTATTATTGGCTACTTTATCATTTATAATAAAAAAATTTGGGCATTTGTCTGTAATATATTTTTCTATCTGTTTTATTTTAGCTTTTATCCAATATTTTGTATCATTATTTAGAGGAAGAGTTTTTATGATACAGGATATTTATTCTTGGAAGACAGCAACAACAGTAGCAAATACTTATCATTATCAAATACCATATGAGGTATTTATAATTTTAATAGTATTTATTTACTTTATTTGTATTTGTTCTAGTATAGAAATAAAGATTTTATTAAGATATAAAATTTCTATGATTTCTGTTTGTATGATGTGTGTAATAGGAATTACTATGTTGGGAAAAAGTAAATATCTATTAAAAATTAATATGTGGGATTTGGAGGGTAATTATAAATCGGGGGGATTATTATTAACTCTTATTTCCGAGATTCCATATTTAGTCGGAGAAAAGCCGGAAACATATAGTATAGAAAAAGTGGAAAGTATAATAGATGAAGTTTGTTGTACAGAAGATAAACAAGAGATTATTCCTGAAAATATATTATTGATTATGAATGAAAGTTTTGCAGATTTAGAATATATAGATGAAATCTCTAGTAATGCTGAATTGTTGCCGCATATAAAAAGTATAAATAAAAATGTAATAAAAGGTTATCTTCATGTTCCTGTTTTTGGAGCAGGGACAGCTAATACAGAGTATGAAGTACTGACTGGAAATAGTATGTCTTTTTTAGTAGGAGGAAGTACTGCTTATCAGATGAATGTGTTTGATAATGAATATAGTTTAGTGTCTACGTTAAAAGGACAAAATTATGATGCTTATGCTTTGCATCCATATTTGGCAGAGAATTGGAATAGAAAAATAGTGTATCAATATATGGGATTTGATAATTTTTTATCTGGAGAGGATTGGAAAGAAATAGAATATCTTCGCTGGTGTGCATCGGACAGAACAGCATACAATAAATTAATTGAAATTGATCAGAAAACGGATGGTATGTTTTTTGCTTTTTTAGTAACGATGCAAAATCATGGCGGATATGCTTCAGAATGGGATAACTTTAAAAATACGATAGAGTTAGATTATAAGAATGATTATCCGCAGGCAGAACAGTATTTATCTTTGCTGCAGGAATCAGATAGAGCATTTCAAGAATTGATAGAATATTTTTCGAGTATTGAAGAACCTACTATGATTGTTATGTTTGGAGATCATCAGGCATCAATTGAAGAAGAGTTTTATGCAGAATTATTTGGAAAACCGTTAAAAGATTTGTCATTTGAAGAAAAGCAGGAGAGGTATGTTACGCCATTTATTATTTGGACTAATTACGATATAGAAGAAAATGATCATGTTAGAATGAGTACAAATTATTTTGGAAGTTATATTTTAAGTATTGCTGGATTGGAATTAACACCATATAATCAATTTTTACTTGAACTATGGAGAGAGATACCAGTTATTGGGTATGGAGGAATTTGTGATAAAGATGGTATCTGGTATCAGTGGAATGAAATTCCAGAATATTATGTTGAATTACTGGAAGAATATAAGATTCTACAATATAACAATGTATATGATCGAAGTAATCGGATAGAAGAAATTTTTACAGTAAAGTAATATGGAGATAGTGATGGAACATGATTTATTGATATATAATCCAAAGTCAGGAAGAACAGGTTTAAAAGATGATTTTTTAGGCAGAATTGTACAGGAACTAACAGAAAATGGAACAATGGTTACGGTATATCAGACACAAAATAAGGGAGATGCTAAAGAATATATAAAAAGAAAACAGATTAGATTTGATAAGATTATTTGCTGTGGAGGAGATGGTACATTACATGAGGTAGTAAATGGAATAATGGAAATAGAAGAAAGAAACATTTTGGCATATATTCCATCTGGATCAACAAATGATTGTGCAAAGAATATAGGAATAACGAAAGAAAATGCCGTGTATTTTATTAAAAGAAAAGAAATTACTATAATAGATCTTGGAATTTTTAACGGAGAATATTTTAATTATATAGCTGCATTTGGTGCTTTTACAAATATACCTTTTATAACCTCCCAAAAAATAAAAAATATCCTAGGATATTTTGCATATTTATTGGAGGGAGTAAAACATTTATCAGATATTAAAGGGAAATATATTAAAGTTTTATTAGATGATAAGATATGGATTGAAGATAATATTGTACTTGGGATGATAACGAATTCATTTTCTGTAGCAGGTATAAAAAATAGAACTAGGAATATTACTAAATTAGACGATGGAAAACTGGAGTATTTATTTGTAAAAATGCCGGAAAATTTAATAGAGTTACAACTATTGATTACTTCTTTATTAAGTGAAAAGTTAGATGAAAAGTATATTTATTTTGGGCAAGTAGAAAAAATGCATTTGGAATCAGAAGAAATGGAGTGGACACTTGATGGGGAAAATGGAGGCATACATAAACAGGTTGAGATCCAGGCTGTTCAAAAAGTTCTTAATATGATTGTAGGAGAATAAGAGGTTAATTGATAAGGAGAATAGATAATTATGCTATATTTAAAAGAAAAATTATCTTTTAAAATAATTCGATATATCATAGCTTGGATAATCGGGGGGGTAATACTAATAGGGGGGTTTGATTATCTAAAATGGAGATCGTTTCAAGATGATTTCTCTGTAAGTACATCAGGAATACAATATCGAAATTATGATGAATATATTTGGCCAAAATTTTTAACAACAAAGGAAGATGTAATTACACAATATTTTAGTCCAATAAAAAATGGATTGTCAGAAATACGTATTAGATTGGCGTATAATCATACAACATTATTAGAAACATATGGGGCAAGTATTTGTATTATATTAATGGACGAGAAGAAAAATATATTAATAAAGGAAGAAATTTCTAGTGATTCTATTAGTAATTGGCGTTATTATATTTTAAAGACAGAGAATCTAAAAAAAGGTAGTATGTATAGTATTTCTTTAATGCAGACCAATGGTGCAAAAAATGAATCGGGAGAATATCAATTATCTTATGTTCCTTTTATTTATGATAGACAGATAATAGAAGATATCCCGGCAGAAAACAGATATTGTGAATATAATGGGGAGAAACAGGATTATGAATGGGATCTGTATTATGTCTATCAATATATAAATAAAAATAATATACAACAATTATTTATAATAAATATAATAGCTGCAATTTGTTTGATTTTATTTGCTATTTTATTTTGGTATAATAAAAGAAAAGCAATTTTGTTGGTTTCTCTATGTTTGGCAGGAATTTTTCTATATAGAGGAATACAGATATATAGAGAGAATAAATTATGGTATCATCAAAATATTTATATTGCACATGCGATGGGGGGAATTGATGGTATAGGTTATACAAATAGTTTAGAAGCTTTTGAGACAGCTTATCAGAATGGACTTAGAGTATTTGAAGTAGATTTTAGTATGACTTCTGATAATAAAATTGTATTAAAACATGATTGGGAAAATTTATCTGGAATGATTGGGTATGAAAGCGGATATATACCTACATTGGAGGAATATAAATCAATTAAATTATATGAAAAATATACTACTTTAGATATTTATGATTTATTTGAATTAATGTTAAAATATCGAGATATCTATATTGTAACAGATTCAAAATTAGCAGCTTATGAAGAGGTAGTGGAACAGTTTAATTTATTATCTTCTATATTGAAGAATTATAACTTATCCGATCAAAAGCATATTTTGGAACATAGCATTATTCAATTATATAATGATAATATGTTAAATGCTGTTGAAAGTGTAATTCATTTTGATAACTATATTTATACTTTGTATCAGAGAGGCTTAGATGATATAGAGATACTCGCTGATTTTTGTGTGAAAAATAAAATACCTGTTATTACAATGCCTTATTCATGGTGGACAGAGGAGGTAAACAATTTATTACATAAAAAAGGATTGAAAGTATTTTTGCATACATTAAATGACAGCAAAGAGGTACAAGATTATTTGAATTCAGGTGTAGATGGTATTTATACAGATTTTATAACGGTTTCAGATTAGCAGATTTGTTATGAATAGGATTCATATCCCGAAAATTCTACATTTGGAACTGCAGATGGAAAAGAGAGCAGTCAGGATATTCACAATCCGCTTTGCTACTTGTTCATAACCTCATTAAGGAAGTCCCAACCCACCGCTTTCGCCTTGGCGGCTTAGAAGCAGGAGACTTCTTTGATGAGGTTAAAATATTTTTTATAGGGACCATATTATATCTGCTGGACAGTGAGGAGGATGTAAGAAGTGAACTTTACTGTTCAATCTATAAAAAGATAATGGTACTAAAAAATCTTATATAGGGATGGTAAAAACAGAAAAATCTGATATAGTAAAGACAGCAAAGCAATCTGAAACACATCTTAGGTGTAGTCTGTCTTTTATCTTCCTACAGTAAATTTATGCTATCAATAAGTACTAATACTCTTGTTTTTATTCTTTTATTATCTTATAATATATTTATAGATTTCTATTATATAAGATAAATAGATCAAAACTTACCACTTAGATTGATATAAATAAAATTTTATAGGAAAAATTTTTGTTAGAATTTTTATAATATATATTGTCTTGCATATTACAATAGATCTAAATCGTAAGAATAAAGTCATGAATAAATGAAAGGAAATTACAGGAGATGGAACATACAACAGAAAACAAAAAATTTCAAACCATTTGGGAAGAAATAGGTATTTCAAATGATTTTCTTTTCGGAAAAGTTATGCAGGATGCAGACCTATGTAAGGAACTACTCCAATGTATTCTTCCACAATTACAAATTGATCGAATTGAATATCCAGAGTTACAGAAAACGATTAGCCTTCATTTAGATGCAAAAAGTATTCGGTTGGATGTATATGTGAAAGATACAACAGGAAGCGTTTATGATATTGAGATGCAGGTGATTAACACAAAAGAACTTCCCAAGCGAACTCGTTACTATCAAAGTATGATTGATTTACAGATGATTGATAAAGGGGAACACTACAATAAATTAAAACCAAGTTTTATTATATTTATTTGTCCCTTTGATCCTTTTGGAAAAGGACGTCATATTTATACATTTGAGAACATTTGTAAAGAAGATAAAGAAATTTCGTTAAAAGATGATACAGCAAAAATTTTCTTAAATGCGGCTGGTACAAAAGAGGATGGAACTGAGAAACTGCGAGCTTTTTTAGATTATGTAGCTGGAAAGAAATCGAATGATGCTTTTGTACAGAGGCTGGAGGAAGCAGTAGAGAAAGCAAAAAAAAATCGGAACTGGAGGTTGGAATTTATGACATTATTGATGCGTGATCAAGAAAATATTGAAAAAGGCAGAAAAGAAGGTAGAAAAGAGGGTAGAAAAGAAGGCAGAAAAGAAGGTAGAAAAGAAGGTAGAAAAGAAGGAATTCAACAATTAGTATCTACTTTGCGGGATTTTGCTATTTCAGATGAAGTCATTCTTCAAAAGATTCAGGAAAAGTTTCAGTTGTCCAAAGAAGAAGCAGAAAAATTTTTACATTAACATGAATAAAACTTTAAAAAATTTTTTATCAGAAATTTTATTTGAGACAATAGAGAAAGGAATAACGTATGAAAAAGGACATAAGACAGAAAAAAGAAACACAAAAAGGAATAATTTGGAGAACAACACTATCGGTTGCCGTTTCTTGTATGTTATTAGTAACATCAATTATACCTTTAAAAAAAGTACAAGCTGACAGCAGTACCGATGTGAAAAAAACGATTATTTGTCTTGATCCGGGACATGGAGGAGAAACGGATGGTGCAACCTATACTTATGATGAAATTGTTGTTTATGAAAAAGACTTAAATTTACAGATAGCCCTAAAATTGGAGCAGGAGTTGCAGAAATATGAAAATTTAGAGGTGGTAATGACCAGAAGGGAAGATATTACAGTAGGATTAAAAGAACGGGCACAGATTGCTGCTAATCAAGATGCCAATTATTTGATTTCTATACATAATAATGCAGCAGGCAATCCCGAATTAAAACCAAAGGGATGTATGGTTTTAGCATCGGCAAGTCATTACCAGCCTCAGAAGACACAGGTACCAGATCTCTATGAAGCCACTGGAAGTTTGGGACTGTCTATTGTTGCAAAACTGCAAAATCTTGGACTTTCCTTAGGCAATGAACTTGGGGCAGACAGCAGTTATGGTTTGGTAAGACGTCCATATAGTCCAGAGGGAGGAGCAAGGAGTACTTCTTATTATCCAGACGGAAGTATTTCAGACTACTATGCATTACTTCGATATGGAACAGAAGCAGGAATTCCTTCTATTATTATAGAACATGCTTATTTAAGTAATGAAGAGGATTATCGTGCCTATCTTGCAACAGAGGAAGAATTAGAATTACTTGCAAAAGCAGACGCTCAAGGAATTGCGGAAGCACTTGGGCTAATAGAGAAAGAAGTATCAGAAGAAGAGACAGTACAAGAAGCGGTTATCGATTAAAAATTTTAGAATAAAATAAAAATAGAATAAAATAAAAATAGAATAAAATAAAAATAAAGAAACATACGGTTATCATTTTATTGTAAAAAGCAAGAATGATAGCCGTATTTCTTACTTTATAGGAAACTGTAATTTTTTGTTAAAAAGTTTTTTTGATTAATAATGATTGATAAATTGTTTTGTATTACAGTATAATAAAGGATATAAAAAATTTAAAAAAAATTGCAATAAATAGGAAATGAATAAACAATAAAAGAAAAAATTGGAAAAATATAGCTAAAATAAAAGTAAAAAATAAAAATATAAAATGAAAATTAAGATTAAGGAAAGAAGAAAACAAAAGAAGAGAATTTAAAATAAAGAAGCATAGTCAAATCGGATATTTGCAATCCGCTTTGCTGCTTGCTCATAACTTCATAGCTGCTATCACAGCTTTTCAGTGGGAATCCGCTCCACTACTTCCTCATAATCCTATGCTGCTATTGCAGCTTGTCAGATGGGACTTGCACTTCACCTGACACAAGGAAGTCGCCCAACCCATCGCTTTTGCCTTCACGGCTTAGAAGTAGACTTCCTTGATAGGTTAAAAATAAAAGTAAAGCGAATTTAAAAAAGCCTAAAAAATAAACATAAGAAATATAGTTTAAATAGTCAAAAAATTTATAAAAATAGAATAAGCTAAAGCAAGGAGAACATAAATATGGCGTATATTGAATTTAATCATATTATCAAAGAATATAAAAACGGAGAAAACGGGATAAAAGCGTTAGATGATGCAAATTTTCAAGTAGAAAAAGGAGAACTTGCCGTAATATTAGGTTCTTCTGGTGCTGGTAAAACCACTGCATTAAATATTTTAGGAGGAATGGATATACCGACTGCAGGACAGATTCTAGTAGATGGCAATGATATTACGAAATATGATAAAAAACAGTTAGTTGGGTATCGAAGAACGGATATTGGATTTGTTTTTCAATTTTACAATTTAGTTCCAAATTTAACGGCATTAGAAAATGTAGAATTAGCAGCACAGATTTGTAAAAATTCTTTAGATGCAGCGGAGACATTAGATAAAGTGGGACTTTCAGAAAGAAAGAACAATTTTCCAGCACAGTTATCCGGCGGAGAGCAGCAGCGTGTTTCTATTGCAAGAGCAATTGCAAAAAATCCCAAATTGCTTTTATGTGATGAGCCGACCGGAGCATTAGATTATAATACAGGAAAACAGATCCTGCAGCTTCTTCAGGATACCTGCCGCAAGGAAATGATAACGGTTTTATTAATTACCCATAATTCCGCATTAGCCCCTATGGCAGATCGATTAATTCGCTTTAAAAGCGGAAAAGTAACAGAAATTATTAGAAATGAACATCCGACTCCAATTGCGGATATAGAATGGTAACAAAATACTTCCTAGAGATCCTTAGTAGATAGAAACTTCTATGCTGCTATCGCAGCTTGTCAGATGGGACTTGTACCCCACCTGACACAAGGAAATCTCCCAACCCATCGCTTTCGCCTTTACGGCTTAGAAACGGGGGACTTCCTTGATAGGTTAAAATAAATCGAAAAATAAAAATAAATCAAGGTAAATAAAAATTAGCAGAAGAAAGGTTCAACACAAAAAATGAAAAAAGTATATAATAAAGATATCTGGCGTTCTATTTGGAAAGGGAAAAAACGTTTTTTTTCTATTTTGTTAATTACGGCATTAGGTGTGACAACATTGACCGGAATTAAAGCCGGCTGTGTGGATTTACGCTATTCTGCAGATGCTTTTTTTGATAAACAGGGACTTTTTGATATCAGTGTAGTTTCTACATTAGGTTTAACAGAAGAAGATATACTGGCATTACAGCAGGTGGAAGGTGTTGCACTGGCAGAAGGTGCATATAGCGAAATTGTTCATACAGAATATAAGGAAAGACGTCAAAGTGCAGAAGTAAAAGTATTAAGTGAAAAAGGAATGAATATTCCTTTTATAATAGAAGGAACTTTTCCTCAAAAGGCAAATGAAATTGCAGTAACAGAAAAATATATTCAAGATACAGGTAAGAAAATCGGAGATATTTTAATAATAGAAGAAACAATAGAAAAGACAGAAAAAGAAATAGAAGAAACAGAGAAAGAAACAGAAGAAACAGAGAAAAAAGAAGGAAAAGAAATTTCAATTGAGAAAGAAGAAAAACAAAATTTTCTTATAACAGAATATCAGATCAGCGGAATTGTTACTGATGTAATGGATATCAACAATCCAAACGGAAGCGTTGCATTTCGTTCCTCTCCTACTGCGGATTATACATTTTTTGTATTGCCGGAAGCAGTGGAAAGTGATATTTATACAGCAGCATATTTAAAATTAACCGATGGTATGGAGCTTCTTTGCTATTCGGATGCATATGAAAGGGCTGTCAAACAAGTAGTACAATCTATTGAAGAGCAGATAAAAGCAGTACGGGAACAGGCACGTTATGATTTTATTTTAGAAGAAGCAAATCAGGAACTTTCTCGGGCTGAACGGGAGATAGAAGAAGAACTTTCTAAAGCAGAGAAAGAGTTATCCGATGCAGAACAGGAGCTTTTAGATGGAAGAGAACAGCTAGAAGAGGGAAAAAGAGAACTAGAAGAAAACCAACAGCAGGCAGAGGAAGAACTTTCTAAGGCAAAAATAGAGATAGAAGATGGATTTCGGCAATTAAGAATAGCCGAAAATGATCTGACAGCAGCTGAACAACAAGTATTAGAAGGAGAGCAGCAGCTTGCACAGGCAAAAGAAGATTTGACTAATCAGCAGACGGAAGCCAATATACAGCTAGAAAGTGCACGTACACAGTTAGAGGAAGGAATTGCACAAATAGAAAGTATGATGGCTCAGTTTTCCTCTTCCCAATCCCCACAGTTACAAGAGAATGTTTTACAGTCAGAGATACCAGATGCGATCCCTTCTTTGTCGGAATTACAGGCACAGCTGCAGCAGCTTTCTGCACAATTAGAAGAAGTCAACCGACAGCAGGCAGAGACGGACGCACAATTTCAGGCGGCATGGCAGCAGATTGCGGAACAGGAAACAGAATTATATAATGCAAGAACACAATTAGAAAGCGGACAGGCAGAATTGCGGAGAAATCGTACCAAGTTAGAAGAGGGAAGAACAGAATTAGCTCAAAAGGAACAAGAAGTAAAAGAACAGCTGCAGGAGGGAGAACAGCAGTTAAAAGAAGCGGAACAGGAACTTTTAGAAGGAACACAGGAGTGGGAAGAGGGATGGCAGGAATATCAAGAAAAACGGGGGGAAGCAGAACAAGAGTTAGAAAAAGCACGAAAAGAAATTGCAGAGATTAATAAGGCACAATGGTATGTACAAGAGAGAGGTTCTTTAAGCGGTTATGCCAATATTGAAAGTGATGCAGACTGTATTGAAGCAATAGGAAATGCGTTTCCAGTTATTTTTCTGATTGTAGCGGTTCTGATTAGTTTAACAACAATTACCCGTATGATTGAAGAAGATCGAGGTTTAATTGGAACCTATAAAGCACTTGGATTTACAGATAGAGAAATTCGAAGAAAATATTTAGTCTATGCGTTAGCTGCCAGTTTCTTAGGAGGAATAGTAGGGGATCTAGGCGGATTTATCGTTTTGCCGGAAATAATTTTTATTTTCTTTCGGATTATGTATTTATTGCCCGGCTATCTACTGAAATTTGACTATTGGTATGGATTGGGGGGAATCCTGCTGTTTTTGGCGGGAGTGGCAGGAGCAACAGGATATGCCTGCTATGCTGAATTAAAACAGATGCCTGCAGTCTTAATGCGTGCAAAAGCTCCGCAGTCTGGTTCAAGAATAATCTTAGAGCGGATTACACCTTTATGGAATCGTTTATCTTTTTTAAATAAAGTAACGGCACGAAATTTATTTCGTTATAAAAAACGATTTATTATGACAGTATCGGGAATTATGGGATGTACGGCATTGATTCTCTGCGGTTTTGCAATTAAGGATACCGTAACGGATCTTATGCCGCGTCAGTATCAGCATGTATATCGCTATGATTTAATTGCGGCTGTTTCTTCAGAAGAGAATGCAGCATTACTTTCTTATTTAAAAGAAGAGGAGGATATAGCCGATTTCTTAAATGTGCAGATTGATTCTATAAAGTTAAAAAATCAGGAAGGAAAAGAACAGAAAATACAATTAATTGTCGTTCCACAGGGTGCAGTATTTCAAAATTATATTTATTTAGAAAATACACAGGGGGAAACAGTAGAATTAGAAGATAATGGTATTTACATCACGCAAAATGCAGCAGAATTACTGCATTTAGATAAAAATGAAACGGTTTTTTTACAAAATCTTAAATTGGTACAGAAAGAGAGTAGAGCAGCAGAAATAGTAAGAAACTATTTGGGAAATACCATTTATATGACACAGACAGCATATGAAGAATTATTTGGTATTTATGAGCCAAATGGTGCTTTAATTCAGTTATCAGAAACCTGTACAGACCATTTGGCATTTGCAGAGGAGTTAGGGCATAAAGAAGAGATTCTCTCTTCCGTCAGTACAGAAGAGTTGAGAAGAGACTTTTCAAAAGCGTTTGTTCTTATGAATATGATAGTATATGTGATTATTTTTTTGGCTGCAGGTTTGGCATTTGTGGTATTATTTACACTTTCAGCTACCAATATATCAGAACGAGTTAGGGAATTGGCGACAATAAAAGTACTTGGATTTTATGATCGGGAAGTACATCTATATGTTAATAAAGAAACCCTGATTTTAACGGGAATTGGTATTTTGTGTGGATTGCCGTTAGGGGATGTATTAGGACACTGCTTGACTTGGGTGCTGCGGCTGCCTTCTATTTATTTTGCTGTATCAATTCATTCGATTAGTTATGGAATAGCTGCATTGATTTCTTTTGCCTTTGCACTTTTGGTAGATCTGATTACTAATCGAACATTAGATAAAGTCGATCCAGTGGAGGCATTAAAGAGTGTGGAATAAAATTTGAATTCAAATTTACACTCTCGTTATCAGATTGAAGTTTTACTTTAATTTAAAATAAGTTGTATTTTCTTAATTTAGGTGTTATACTTAAAACATATGAGTCTTTATAGAATGAAAACCCGGGAACCTTGACAGTTGGATATCGTATCAAAAATAAAGATATTGCTTTGCTAAGTAGAGAAGAAAATTGTGTTATTCCAAGGAGGAAGGATAAGGAGGGACATGCACATATGTTTGAAAAAATTAAAAATATGTATGTTGAAAAGAAATTAAGGACTTGCTTTATCTTAACTGTTTTGATGGCAAGTATATCAGGAGTACTAGGAATTTTCGTATTATTATTTACAAACAGCAGTTATAGCAAGGCATTGGTAAACAATGGATTTTCTCAGGGAGAAATTGGAAGATTTACTACTTGTTTAAATAAAGAGGCAACTTTAGTAAGAGAATTGTTACTGCTAGATGATGCAGAAACTATGCAGCAGACATTGCGTGAATTGGATGCCATTACTGTGAGTACCGATAATGCATTGGCACAGATGAGAAATAATTGCAATACAGAAGAAGAAAAAGAATTTATACGAACAATTGATGAATATTTGCCGCAGTATCGTACTGTAAGGCAGGAGATGGCAGCGTATGGGGAGTCTAGTGCCAATGAAGGATCATTGGAACTGTTGAATTCATCGGCAAAACCGTTAATGAATAAAGTAACACAGGCAGCCGATGGATTAATGGACTTAAATGAAGAGATGGGATATTCTGTTCAGAAAAGATTGACCTATCAAACCTATCTTATCTTAGCTGTGATGTTGATAATTATAGCAGCAGCGGCGATTGTTTCTATTCGGTTAGCAAGGAAAATCGCAGCGATATTTTCAG
>CAJUEI010000053.1 GCA_910585255.1 uncultured Lachnospiraceae bacterium | reverse complement strand
AGTAGTGACCACTTTATATATTTATTATTATATAGAAATGTAGAACCCCGAGAGGGGACGGAAACATTTTCTTTCTTCATATTATACCTCTTTCTGCCAATATAGAAATGTAGAACCCCGAGAGGGGACGGAAATACTTAACATCATCCACAGCTCGGTTTTTTGCAAATTATATAGAAATGTAGAACCCCGGAAGGGGACGGAAACCATTCCTCCACGTTGCTTGGCAGTGAATGAAGCACATAATATAGAACCCCGAAAGGGGACGAATAGAGTTTTAATTAGGAGGTGGTTTAGATTAGTTTTTTATTTGTGAGTGAAAATGGTGCGAGTGTTCATTTTGAGAAGAATTATATTACGGTAAAGTTGGAACAAAAGGTATTGACAAAAGTTCCGATTGAGAATTTGGAAGCGGTTTATATTTTTTCTAGTGTTCAAGTTACTTCTCAAACAGTGATAGAATGTTTAAAGCGAGGAATTTATATTTCTTATCTTTCAAAGGGTGGGATTTATTATGGAAGACTGCAGTCTATGGGACATGTAAATGTGCTGAGGCAAAGGAAACAGGCAATGTTAGCGGATACGAAATTTTCTTTAGAGTTGGCAAAACGTATTATTTCCGGTAAAATACATAATCAGGAGATTGTATTAAAGCGATATGCCCGCAGTGAAAATAAGGATGTAGAGGATATTGTATCGAAGATGAGACAGTCTTTTCGTAAGATTGAAAATTGTCATACGGTAGCGGAGATTATGGGATATGAGGGAAATGCAGCAAAATTATATTTTGAAGGTTTGGGAAGAATGGTAGAGAAAGAATTTGCTTTTAAAGGGAGAAGCAAAAGACCGCCTAAAGATGAATTTAATTCTATGTTAAGTTTAGGGTATTCGATTCTTGTGAGTGAACTATATGGGAGATTGGAAAATAAAGGTTTGAATCCTTATTTTGGTTTTATTCATAGTGATAGAGAAAATCATGCGACTTTAGTAAGTGATATGATGGAAGAATGGAGGGCGACTTTAATTGATTCTACTGTGATGAGTTTGATAAATGGACATGAGATTCGGAAAGAGCATTTTAGACGGGATAATGGTGCAGACGGTTATTATTTGACAAAAGAGGGACTTGGTATTTATTTAAAAAAATATGATAATAAAATGCGTACAGAGGTAAAATATTTGGATTATATTGATTATGCAGCTAGTTTTCGTACATCTCTTGATCTTCAGATTAATCGGTTGGCGAAAGCGATTGAAGAGGAGGATGCTTCTATTTATCATCCGATTTGGTTGCGTTAAGTGAGGCTAAGTAAGGCTAAGTGCATGGGGCTGTTAGTTAGGATAGAATGATATAAAATATAAGGAAAGGAGAGATAGATGGAAGAATACTGTTTTGAAGTAAGTCAGAATGTTAATCAGGATCATGTTTTTGTGCTGGTGATATATGATATTGTAGATAATAAGGTAAGAAATCAGTTAGTAAAGTGTTTGCAGGGGTATGGATTTCGTGTGCAGAAATCGGCATTTGAGGCGGTTATTTCAAAGAAAAGTTATAGAAAGTTATTAAAAGAGCTTCCGGCGTATATAAAGGGAGATGATAGTATTAAGGTATATAAGATTATTGGAAGCGGACAAGTTACCTCATTTGGAAAGACGATGGAGATAGAAACAGAAAATATTATTATAGTATAAGGAGAAAGAGATGAAAGTATTATTTAGCCCAATTGGAAGTACAGATCCTATATCAAATTATCGGGACGGAGCGATGCTGCATATTTGCCGCTTGTATAAGCCGGATAAGGTTTATCTTTATTTATCAAAAGAGATGTGTAAGTATCACGATATGGATGATCGCTACCGAAAGGCGATTGAATTTTTGGAAAGAGATTTAAAGTGGCAGTGTGAAATAGAAGTGATTCGAGATGAAGAAATGGAAAATGTGCAGATTTTTGATGCGTTTATTGATTCTTTTGAGGCAGAGTTAGAGAAAATCCGTCAAAATGATCAGCCGGATGAAATTTTAGTGAATGTATCTTCTGGGACACCGGCGATGAAATCGTCTTTGCAGATGATTTCTATGTTGGGGAATGAAATGTCGGCAATTCAAGTGTCTACTCCGCTGCGTTCTAGTAATAAGCATCATGAAGATAAAGATACGTATGACTTGGAAGTACAATGGGAGTGTAACGAGGATAATAAAATAGGGTTTGAAAACCGCTGTATTGTTTCAGATGCAAAACGCTTATTGGATCGAATAAAAAAGGAAAATATCGAAAAATATATTTCGGTATATGACTATGAAGCGGCAAAGATATTGGCAGAGACTCTTTCTCAGACGCCTTCAGAAATGTTTCAGGGGTGTTTGAATATTGCGATTGCAAGGAATAAATTAGATTTGAATTTTATTAAGTCAAATAAAAAGAAATATTCTGTAAAAAGCTGGTTTCCGATTGTAAAGGATCGGGATATGAAAGAATATGAATATCTGTTAGCAATGCAGGTAAAATTGGAAAGAAAGCAATATGCTGATTTTATTAGAGATATTACACCGATTTTATATTCGCTTTCGGAAAGAGTTTTAAAACAGTACTGTGGTATTTCGTTTTCGGATATAGGAGAGGAGAGGAACGGCAGATGGCGGCTTTCAAGGGATAAGTTAAATAAGCTGGGAATTTCATTAAATATGCATGAGGGAGATGTTATTTATACTCGATATATTTTGGAAATTATTAAGAAGAAATCTTCTGATTCTAATATCGTAAGTCAGATATCCGCTATTCGGGAGGTAGAAGAAAAGGTTCGAAATTTGGCGGCACATGAATTGGTAGGAGTGACAAAAGAATGGATGGAGAAGAGGATTTCTTTTACAGCAGAAGAATTAATGGATAAATTATTTCAGCTTGCCGTAGATGCTGGTATTTCTATTTCAAAAGAGGATAGAAGAATTTATCAGAAAATGAATGAAGAATTAGTAAGACTTTTATATAATGAAAGATAAGGGAGGAGAAAAGAGAAAGAAGGAATCTAAGTTAAGGAGAACCGTATGCTGAAAAAACAAGGAATTGAGGAAAAAATAAATCGTGTAATGGAGATTGCAGAAAAATATGCGATTACCAATCTGATTTCTGATTTAGAAGATTTGAAGATGAAGAATCGAAATTATAAAGTACATATATTGATGGTGGGAGAATTTAATGCAGGGAAAAGTGCTTTGCTGAATCGAGTAATCGGAAAAGAGGTTTTAACAGAAAATCAGGCTCCAGAAACAGCAGTGGCTGCAGAATTATATTTTTCCGAACAGGAAGGGATTATTGCGAATGAGGTAGACGGAGAGAGACGAAGGTATTCTCTGTCAGAGTTTTCAGAAATTGATGGAAGGAATGTCCGCTATTTAGAATGTTATTTAGACAGTGAAAATTTAAGAAATAAATGTGATTATGTATTGGTGGATACACCGGGATTTGATTCTGGAATAGAGCGGCATAATAAGGCGTTAATACAGTATATTGAAAAGGGAACGGTTTATTTTTTGGTAGTGGACTGTGAAAAGGGAACGATATCAGAATCGGCATTGAATTTTATCTGTGAGATAGCAAATTATAGTGAAGATATTGCAGTTATTATTAATAAATGTGATAAAAGAACGAGAGCAGAGGCAGAGGAAGTAAAAGAGTATATTTCTGATTTATTGCAGTCTGTTTTTGGAAGAGAATTTCCGATTCTTTGTACTTCAAGGAATGAAGCAGAGGCAGATAAGAAATTATTGGATCTGATACAGAAATTTCAGGCACAGGATTATTATGAAAGAGAGATGACTCTGCAGTTGGATGAAAAACGGGAGGCTCTTCTGGCTGCATTGGAATTAATAAAGAATTCAAAAGAATGTGATACAAAAGAATTAGAGAAGGAGATTCAAAATAGAGAAGCAGTAAAAAAACGTTTGTTGGATCAAGTAGAAGCACAGAAAAAGAAAATCAGTATAAAACTGCATAGGGAGATAAAAGAAAGAATCATTGGTCGTGTAAATGATCAGTTAAATAACGGTGTACCGTCATTGGTAAATGCCTATAAGGGCGGAGAGGAATTATTTCAGGAAAAGGTAATTGAACTGATAAGACCGATTTTAATTACAGAGATGGGAGATTATTCTGCAGCTGCATATGAAAATTTTATAGACTCTTTGAATTTTTATTCGGCTGATTCTTCATTATCGAATGAGTTGGAAGAGGTAGGAACTATTTTGACGAATGTATGCGAGAAATTAAGAGTAATGGGAGAGAATCAAAGTTATCGGATTCCGGTACAAGAGACAGATGCTGTAGAATTTATGGAGGGAAAGAAAAATATGTATCGGATTGTCAGCTCAGCTTTAGCGATTGTAACCAACTTTATTGCTCCTCCATTAGAGTTAATTATTGTGTTTTTGCCGGATATTATTCGATTGATTCAGACTTTTTTAGGTACATCAAAAGAGCAGCAGTTAGCAGATGCTGTTCGGGCTCAAATGATTCCTCAAATTGTAAGTAAACTGCGGATGGAGCTGGATAAACCGTTAGAGCAGGTAGAAGCCGTTATGGCTGAAAATATTGGATTGAGTATTCAAAATATGCTGGATGTGGAGAACCAGGCGTTAGAAGCAGTAAAGAATAAAAAAGAGGAAATACAGCAAAACTATGCTGAGTTTTTGGATGAAATAGAAAAAGACCGGATTTTTTTGCAGGAATTATAAATTGAGGAGAAATTATAAATTGAGGATAGGAGAGAAAATGAGTGAACAATATAAACAGGTGATAGAGGAAATACGATTAGGACTGAAGAAGTTTCAGGGATATTATTTAGAGGAATATTATTGGGAATTGGAAGATCAGGCTTTACGAATAGAGGAAAAAATAAGGGAATCGCTGGATGAGGGAAGACGATTAAGGATAGGGATTGTCGGAGAAGTAAAAGCGGGAAAGTCTTCTTTTTTAAATGCTCTGCTTTTTAACGGCAGGGATATTCTTCCAAAGGCGAGTACTCCTATGACAGCGGCATTGACAAAAGTAGTGCATGCTGAGAAGCCGTCTGCAAAAATTGTGTTTTATAGTGAAGGGGATTGGAAGGTAGTAAAAAGAAAGGCAGAAGAATACCAGGAACAATTAGAAAAGCTTTATCAGGAATATCTAAAAAGTAATACGATATCAAGTAAAATAGGATTAAAAAAACCAAAATCACGGGAAGAAATGAAGCGAATTTTAGAGAAGAAAATAGCATTTTCTCTGGTATCTTGTAATGAGTTGGCGGAGATGGCAGAGCGTTCTGCTATTGATATTACTTGTTATCTTGGAAAGGAAAAGGAACTGGCAGCAGGGGAGTTACAGAGTGGTTTGGAAAATTATATTGGGGCGAACGGAGCATATACGGCGATTGTAAAACATGTAGAATTAAGAATTCCAGATATGCCGGAGGAGATTGAAATTGTGGATACCCCAGGATTAAATGATCCGATTCTCAGTCGAAGCGAAACAACGAAGAAGTTTCTTGGGATGTGTGATGTCGTGTTTTTATTAAGCTATTGCGGACAGTTTCTTTCACAGGAAGATCTCTCCTTTATGTGTGAGACACTGCCTAGGGAAGGGATTCGAAATGTGATTTTAGTGGGCAGTAAATTTGATTCTGGTCTTTTAGATGAGAATAAAGTAACGAATTTAAAGGCAGCGTATCATAAAGTAAAAGCGATTTATGATCGGCAGGCAGAGGAAAATATTGACCGTTGTATCTCAAGTAATTGTGAGTCGGAAGTGCTGCAAAGTTTAAAGCAGTCCCTGCCTCCTAGTTATATTTCTTCTCTGTTTTATTCCTGTGCAGTGAAACAAGAAGAGAACAGAAGTTATTCGGAAGCAGAAGAGATGATTCTTCGGCGGTTAAAAGAACATTTTTCGGATTTTCAGGCAGACAGTCCGTTATTATTTGCCTTGTCAGGAATAAAAAGGATTAAAAAAGAGAAACTTCGACCGATTATGAAAGAGAAAGAGAAAATTATTCAGGAAAGAAACCAGGAGATGATTCTGAATCATAAAAAAATTCTTTTGAAGATATTGGAAAATATTTATAATTGTGCGGTGGAAAATCGAAGAAGTATGGAACATGAAAACAAAAACAATTTGGAAGAAAAATTAAGACAGATGCAGTTAAAACTGAATTCTATTCAGACAGAGATTCAAAATATTTTTATTTCTTCCGCTATTGAGGCAGAAAAGTTTTTAAATAAAATGGAAGTTACTATTGAGGAAGAAATTGATAATTATACGGAATTTCAGGTAGAGGAGAATGTACGGACAGAAGACCGTTCCTATCGAACCGGATTTTTATGGCTGAGAAAAGAGTATCGTCTGGCTACGATTACTTCTTATACAGCGAATCCTTCTGATGTAATCCGCAATTTAAGACAATATATTGTTGCATGTAAAAAACACTGTAATGAAGAATTTGAAAAGGTAATTAACGTGGATATACTGGAAAAGAAAGTAAAGGAAGCCACAATGGGGGCATTTGATCTAAGCAGAGATGATTTTCGTGAAATTGAAATTTTAGGACCGTTAGATATAGCTGTAAAAAAGATTCAGATTCCAAAAATTCCGGTTGAGGTGGATCAGTATGATTCTTTTATAACAGAAAAATTTTCCGAAACCGTAATAGGGAATCAGATTAGTGAACTTCAGCTTTTGGAGAATCGTGTGCTTCATATGATTTCAAAAGAAATCCGCCAGGAATTAGCAGAATGTCAGAGAAAAATAGAAGAGGTAATGAAAGAACAGGCGGCTAATTTTGTCAATACCATTAAGGGCAATATTCAAAAAAATATAGAAAATCTTCAAAAACAGCTTGAAAATAAAGAAAACAGTATAAAGCAGTATGATACATTATGTAATACGCTGGTTCAGTATCAGAGAAAAATAAAGGCAATGGAGATATAGAAAATGGGATTTTGGGATGACGAGGAGAAAGAAGAAATCGACCAAGATATTCTAGGTTCAGATAAGGATGAGTGTATCGGAAAGGAAGAGAATTCCTATTTGGCAGATGCCGGACGGGCACTTGGTTTAATTGCAAAGATAATATCAGTTTCTTCTGAAAACTATTGGGAGAAACAAAGAATTCAGAAGATCGATACTCTGATGGATCGAGAATTTTTGGGAAATTTAAAAAAGATTTCATTAAATAATGAAGCACAATTACAGGTAAAACTGTCGGGGCTTAGTGATAAATTGATAGAAGAAAAGAACTATCAGGTTCTCAGCAATAAAACCATAATTGGAATTGGCGGAAAATTTAGTGCGGGTAAGTCAAAATTTATTAATTCTTTTTTAAATGCTAGGGAAGGGCTGCTGCCGGAGGCTCAGAACCCAACTACCTCTATTCCAACGTATTTAGTCTATGGAAAAGAGGAGAAAATCTGTGCTTATACCATGGATAACAGAGAGGTATTGTTAGAGGAAGAAGCCATGCAGGCATTGACACATGAATTTTTTCAAAAGTATCGAATCGGTTTTTCTTCTTTTATTTATAGTATGATTATTACAGAACCGGATATGCCGTATCGAAATTTAGTTTTTTTAGATACTCCCGGTTATAATAAAGCAGATACTTCTTCGTCTTATTCTCAGAAAAAGAAAACAGATGAAGAAAAAGCCTATGAACAGTTAAAAGGGGCAGATTTCCTAATCTGGTTATTAGATATAGAAAACGGCGGTCTGAGTCAAAAGGATATTGCATTTATTCAGAGATTAAATATGATAACACCGATTTTAATAGTTGCCAATAAATTTGATAAAAAAGCAGACTGTGATACCAAAAAGATTATCAAACAGATTGAATTAGATGCAAAAGAGTTTGGTATTTCGTGTTTTGCGGTAACGGCATATTCTTCTGAACAGAAAAGAGAGTGGGGAAACGGCAGAAAAATTGCCCAATTTTTAAATTATGCCCAGAAACATCCGCAGAATAAAGAAACGATTTATCAGCAGATTTGTGAAATCAATAAAGAGATATCCAAAGAAATAGCAGGAAAGATTAGGAATGAACAAAAGGAACGAAATAAACTGACCGATATTATTTTTCAGTCAGATGATATTATGGAAATAAAGACATTGATCGATATTTATGGAGAAACAATGGAAAAGATTCGGGAGATGAAACAGTGCCAGTCTGCATATTTAAAAATTGCCCGTAATTTAAAAAAATCCTTAGGCAGACAGTTTGAGAGGAAATAAGATGAGTAAGCCAGACGAATTAATAAAGGTACTTGCAAAAGTAATGGATGAGGAGCCAAAAAAAGAGTCTTCCGAAACCGACAGATGTTATCAGTGTTTATTAGATTCTATTAACCGGGAATTGCCGAAGGTATTAGATCGGGGAGACTATATAGAAAATGCTTCTATTATGCAGGGGTTAGAAAAGGTATTGGAACAGTATGAAATTTTTTCTGTAATACCAGAGTTAATTGAAAAAACGGCTGCTGTGGTAATGGGAAAGAGTTCTGCAATAGAAGAGTTGATAAAAGAAATAGGAGTACAGACAGTAAAACTCTCCTATAATACCAATCTTCCGCTGTTTTTTATGAATGGACAGCAGACAAATCTAGAAGGGATTTATGCATGGACTTATATAGATAAATTAATTCCTCTCAGTCAGAAAGAATATAAAATTTTGACACAGGAATTTTATAAAGAACAGATTGAGATCAGAAAATTGATTAAGGTTTTTGTTATCTATGGGAATTCTCCCTATTCTAATCTGACATGGCTGTTTTTGCCGGAGTATGCCGATTTTAACTGTGAGATAGTAAACGTATTAAAAGAAACGATTCAAGCTTATTATCTGGTGATCGATTCGGAAAACCGCTGGAAAAAGATGATAAGAAAGCTGCCGGAACAGATGGTTGAGTTATGCCTGATAGCAGATGCTGCATGGACAGACTTTCAAGAGATTCCCCCTTTTTTTAAGAATCGAATTCGTATCGAAAAAAGGGATTCGTTTTCTAATCTGTGTTCGGTGCTCAATAAGCCTTGCATTAATTTTATGATTCAGACAGAGATACAAAATATTTTATTAGATATCGATGTCTATTATGCAAAAAGAAGACAGGCATTGGATCGGAAAATCGAGCTGCTGGCAAGAGATTCGATCCATTTGGCAGAAAGTACGGTAAAAGAACAGGTAAAGAAATACCGGGAAAATTTTCTAAAGGAAAGAGCCCGTATTATCGTATGTGAACAGGAATTTTTAGAGATCAAAGATCAGATACAAAAGGCAGCTTTAGAATATGAAAACTCTTTTACAAAAACATGGATTTATGCTCTGTCGGACTGCTATTTTGTTTCACAATATCAGGATAAGCTGTTACAAATCTATTTTAAGCATATTCGGGCTAGATCTTATGAAAGAGCAAAAGAAGATATTCTTCGGCTGACTCGTATCGGTTATCCCTATGCTTCTGCTTTAGAAAGTCTGATAAAGTGGATGCAGGGAGGCAGACTGTCGAAAAAGGAACAGACCGAGATACGAAATGCTCCGTCTGAGGATGGAGAGATTGCAAAGATCAAGATTGTAATGGAAAAAGAATTGGGCTATAAAAGCGAAGAATTAAAAAAATTTGCATCCAATATGGATTTATGCTTTTTTGCCTCTGGAAAAGAGTGGTATTATTTAGGAAAAAGTCAATTAGATCGAAAAGAATTTATTCCGGCATCAGAAAGTTTTCGGCTTTCTTTGGCGTTAGATTATTCAAAAGCTGGAGAGGAGTTATTTTGGCTGGCACAAAATCACCCGGAATGTCAGATTAAGATAGAAGAACTGGCAGAACATCTGGTTCCGGCAGCGAATTATTCTATCGGTTGTCAGGCACTTCCTACAAAAAAGGGAATCGTAAATTTAAGAATGGCTGCTTCAAAAGAATATATCGATGCAGTTGAAAAAGTAGCAGAGATAGAATTTAAAAAATGTCAGAAGATCCCATGGCAGAAAGCAGAAGAAAAGAAAAATGCTCATAAGATTGATAATGTAATTAAATTTTACTTATTTTTAAATCAAAAGGAACCAAAAACAGAATATTTACTTCGAGTTGGCTTACTGTATTGTAAATTAAAGGATTATACAAAAGCCTATTCTTATTTAAAAGATTTGAATACACCGGAAGCCTTTTATGAGTGTGCAAAAATGCTCCAATATGGAAATGGAGTAGTAAAAAATCTTGCTGCAGCAAAGAAGTATTATGAAAAGATAGAAGGAACCTATCGGGATTCCGACCAGCAGTATCAAAAAGTATGTGAGCAGTTAAAACAGACAAAAGCGAAAAAACAGAAGACCTATTCGGAAAAGATCGATTATTCCAGAGGAAATTATGCGGATCAAAGCAGCGATTTTTGCTTTATTACAACGGCAGCCTGTTTTGCCCTAAATCAGACAAAAGATTGTAAAGAATTAAATCTGTTAAGAAAGTTTCGGGATACTTATATTTTACAGGATAAAAAAGACGGAGAACTCTTAATAAAAGAATATTATCGGATTGCTCCGATCTTAATAACTTATATTGATTGTGAATGGAATCCATTTGCTGTCTATACAGAGCTTTGGGTTGATTATATTTTGCCTAGCTGTCAGGAAATTCAATTAAAAAACTTCGAAACTGCAAAACAGTATTATATTGATATGGTTCGAATGTTATGTAAAAAGTATTCTGTAGCTGTAAAAGAAGAGATACAAGAACGGTATCAAATAATAGAAATGGGAAACCAGACAGAATAAAAAATGAGTAATAAAAGAAAGAGAGGAAGGAACCATGGAACAGAAACGACCAAGGTCCAGAGAGAAAAATGTAACAGGCGGCGGAAAGGGCGTACATAAGCGAGGAGAGGGCTTAGGCAGCGGTCCGGTAGGAAACAGCAGCGGCTATTCCAATCAGGGAAGTACCGAAAAGCAGTCTCCAAAAAGAGATTTCTCAGGAGGCGGAAGAAAAAATCCTATTATTCTGATTCTTATTTTATTGGCAGCCGGTGTAATGGGGCTGTTTCCAAACGGAACCGGAACCTCAAACCCTTCGAATAATCCCGCTACAGAGGAAAACAGCTATACGGAAAATATCGAACAGTTAAATACTTCTGTCGATGCAAAAGCAAGAACAAAGCGAACCAAGATTTTAGGAAATGGACAAGATATTGTAACGATTATGGTTTATATGTGCGGAACAGATTTAGAGTCCAATCATGGAATGGCAACGGCAGATCTGCAGGAGATGATGGCAGCCGATTTAGGAGAAAATGTCAATCTTTTAGTTTATACCGGAGGCTGTACAAAATGGAAAAATAGTGCCGTAAGCAGTCAAACCAATCAAATTTATCAGATAAAAGACGGAAATTTAATCTCTCATGTAAAAGATGCCGGACAGGTTTCTATGACCGATCCCAGCACACTGACAGAATTTATAAAATGGTGCCAAAAATATTTTCCGGCAAACCGAAATGAATTAATCTTTTGGGATCATGGCGGAGGTTCTGTAAGCGGTTATGGATACGATCAAAAATATCCCCGCAGCGGCTCTATGAATTTGGCTGGAATCAGCCAAGCATTAAAAAATGCCAATATGACCTTTGATTTTATCGGATTTGATGCCTGCCTGATGGCCACTGCAGAAAATGCCTTAATGCTGACCAAATATGGGGATTATCTAATTGCTTCTGAAGAGACAGAACCCGGAGTAGGATGGTATTATACTGACTGGCTGACGGCTTTAGGAAAAAATCCTTCCCTTTCTACGGTAGAATTGGGAAAACAGATTGTAGATGATTTTGTAGAAACTTGTGCAAAGAAGTGCCGTGGACAAAAGACCACCCTTTCCGTAGTAGATCTGGCAGAATTAGAAGTTACACTGCCACAGCGGCTGGCGGATTTTTCCCGTAAAACCAGTGAGCTTTTACAGAAAGAGGAATATCAGACTGTTTCAAAAGCACGGTATCAGACACGAGAGTTTGCACAATCTTCTAAGATAGATCAGGTAGATTTGGTGCATTTAGCATCCAATATGGGAACAGAAGAAGGAAAAGCCTTAGCAGATGCTATTCTTGGAACAGTAAAATATAACCGAACTTCTTCTAATATGACCAATGCATATGGTTTATCCATCTATTTTCCATATCAGAAGACCTCTTCTGTTGATCAGGCAGTGCGAACCTATCAGCAGATTGGAATGGACGAGGAATATAGCCGCTGTATACAGGAATTTGCCAGTTTAGAAGTAGGCGGGCAGGTGGCAGCAGGCGGGACTGCTTCGCCGTTTCCTTCTCTGTTAGGTGGTCAGAGTGCAGGAGGAGCCGATTCCTCCGCTGCCATTTTAGAACTGCTAGGAACTTTTTTATCCGGGAACTTTTCTGATATTTCCGGGTTGGATGCTTCAAACAGTGGGTTTTTATCAGGCAGAGGTCTAGATACAGAAGGTACAGCTAATTATCTGGCGACCCATCGATTTGACAGCAGTGCACTGCAGTGGGAAGTCGGAGCAGACGGCTCTCATCGGATGGCATTGGAGGAGCAGCAGTGGGAATTGGTACAGAGTTTAGAGTTAAATGTATTTTATGACGATGGAGAAGGCTATCTGGATCTGGGGCTTGACAATGTATTTTCTTTTGACGAAGACGGAGCATTGATAGGAGATACAGACGGAACATGGTTAGCAATTAATGAACAGCCGGTGGCCTATTATTACTTAAATACAGTAGAAGATGGGGAAAATTATACGATTACGGGAAGAGTACCTGTAATGCTAAATGGACAGCGGGCGGATTTATTGCTGGTATTTGATCAGGAAACGCCGTATGGATATATTGCAGGAGCTTGTTATGACTATGTGGAAGGAGAGACAGAAACCATTGCTAAAAATTTAACCGAACTTTGCGTTGGGGATCGTTTGGAATTTCTCTGTGATTATTATTCCTATAGCGGAGAATATGAGGACAGCTATTATTTAGGAGAACCCATGACAGTGGAAGAAGAAATGAAAATTCATAATGTAGAAATTCAAGAGGGAAAAGAATCCGTAATGCGGGTAATGTATCGGTTTACTGATATTTATAATCAGAGTTATTGGACTCCTTCTTTTCTGCAGTAGAGGTTTTATTCGTTATAGTAGAAAAATATAAAAAAGACTGTTGCAAAATAAAATATAATAATTTTGCAACAGTTTCTTTAAAAATGGATAGAAAAATTTCTAAAATTTATTTATAATTTTACTTTAATAAAAATTTTTCACAAAAATCTTTTGCTGTTATAATTTGAATATCTTCATATTTTTTTATTACAAGAAGATCTTTGTCTCCACTGACAATATAGAAAGCATGGGAATCTTTTGCACATTCTAAAAATTTATCATCATCAGGATCACGGCATATTTCAATATGGGTAACGGGTTCAATAATTTCCATAGTTTTAATCAGTGGAGTTAAAATTGTTTTATTGATATATCCTTGTTTTCTTTTAATCATTTCTTGTATAATTTCTTCATATTCATTAATGATTTCAGTTGTAGCACAAGCAATGATTTTTTGGTTGATAATAGCACTAAGAAGTTTTCTTGGAAATCCGCCGAAAAATACCCCAGAGATTAGTACATTTGTATCTATTACGACTTTCATAATTGTTTTTTCCTTCTGACTGATTTAATTATATCATTAACATCGCTTTCATTATAACCAACAGAATTTGCCCATTTTTGGGCTTCATCTAATGAAGCTTCAAATTCTTCTGCAGAAGGAAGTTTTAATGTTTTGAGCATAATGACATCACCTGAAGTATAGGCTACCAATTTATCACCAGTATCGATAGATAAAAGTTTGCGGATACTAACAGGTAAAGAGATTTGACCTTTAGAAGAAACGGTTACTATTTGTGTATTCATTTGGTTCTCTCCTTTCAAGTAAGAAATTCTTACCTATATTATGTCATAATTTGAAAGCCTATGCAAGAAAAATTAATTTATTATTTGATAGATTATAGCTGAAAAATACTATATTATAATTATAGAAAATCTTTTCTCATAGGAGAAAATACATCTATTAATTTTCCTGCCTCTAAGCAAGTAACACCATGGGATACATTAGAAGGCATGTAAACACTGTCGCCTTTGTTTACTGTTTTGGTTTCCTCTCCTATCGTAAAGGAAAAGCTGCCTTCTGCTATATAAGTGATCTGCAGATGCGGATGAGAATGAAAGTTTCCTTTTGCACCTTTCTCAAAAGTAATTTCACACATCATAAGTTCTTCGGAATAGCATAAGATTTTTCTGGTTACTCCTGGTTCACATGGGGTAGATAAAACATCTTGATTATAAACAAACATATCAGTACCTGCTTTCCTTTTTATTTTTTTTTATTATACTGTAAAAATAGAAAAATGGCAATCGGTAAAAAAACTGTATTTATCTAAAATAATGTTAAAATTTATAAGGAAAGTACATAAAAAAGGATTTATGATAGAGAAGAAGAAAAAATAATGGTGTAAGAACTTAAAAAATTTAAGGATTAAGGAATTTAACCTTATCAAGGAAGTCCCCCGCTTCTAAGCCGCCAAGGCGAAAGCGGTGGGTTGGGACTTCTTTGATGAGGTTAAAAAAGGAATGAATTTAAAAATGAAAGGAAACAGAGCAGATGGCAGAAAAACAAATAGGAAAAAAACAGATAGATATTATATTTAAGAAACTATACCGGTACGATAGAACCGTGCAGAGTACAGTTGCAATTCCGGTAAAAAAGGGAGAACTGCAAAGTTTGGATAAGGTACAGATCCTGCAGAAAGGAAAGGCGGTTCCAATCCAGAAAAAAGTAACCAGCCGATATGCGGATGGTTCGATTCGCTATATGCTGCTTCGATTTCTAGCAGATTTGCCAGGAAATCGGGGCGAGATGGTAACCTGTGACTTTTATTCGGATAAGGAACCGGAGTCGGTTCTGTTATCCTGTAAAAAAACAGCGGATAGAATTGTGGTGCAGAATCGTTTTTTTACAGCAGAAATACAGGATAAAACGGAACATTTATTTTCCTGCTTTCAGACACAGAATAAGAGCTATCAGGCAGATCAGTTTGTAGGACCTTATTTAAAAGACGGCAGCGGAAAGGAGTATGCGGTTCAATTTGGAGTCTGGGAGATAGAGGAAGAGGGACCTCTCTATATTCGGATTGGATGTAAGGGAACTGCAGAGCAGATTTCTTTTACCTGTCATTTAGATTTTTATGCGGAAAGCCCGGATGCAGAAGTTTCATTTCGGCTGATTAATACCACAGATACGGTATTTCATATCGCTTCTTTGGGATTTGCCCTGCTTTCTGAAAGAGGGGCAAAGGCAGACTTTTCTCTTTTGCGTTCTCATTTAGAAGAAAATGAAGTCGATTCTACCGGGTGCGGAGATCGCAAGGAAAGTCTGTATCAAAATGGAATCTATCAGACAGTAGGAATTAAAGAGCTTCCTTCTATTGAAGCAGAAATTGGAAGGGATACAATCCGCACTTGTGTCGGAAGATCCAATTATAAGACCAAATTTTTGATTGGACAGAACGGAAAAACAGTCGATATGACAATAGATGCCAATTCTTTAATTCAGGAAGCCAATGAGCACTATGCAGAAGTCTTTTATGGAACATTTTTTGCAGATCGGACAGAGAAGGACGGAGGAGTCAGTGCTACGATTTATCAGGCACAGCAAAATTTTCCCAAAGCAGTAAAGGCGGATCAAAACGGGATTTTTATTCTATTGGTTCCAGAGGGAATAAATCGGGTAGAAATGGAAAGCGGAATGTCAAGAGAACAGAAGTTTTTGCTTCACTTTCACTCCGCCGAGGAAAGTTTAACCAAGATTGACAATCAAAGTTTAATCTACCAGATGAAAGATCGTCCTTATATTCTTCCAGAAGTCTTTCGGGATGCAGAAGTGATGCCAGATATTTTTGTAGATCCAAAAGAACAAAAAGAAGAAGTCGAGATTGCTTTAATCGGCAAATGTGATGGGCATGGCAGAAGTTATGGAATGATGTGCTGGGGAGATACACCGGATATGAATTATACAACACAGGGGAGAGGAAAGGGTATGCTGGTTTGGGGAAATAATGAATATGATTTTCCTCATGCCTGTGCACTGCAGTATGCCAGAACCGGAGAACGGCGTTTTCTAGACTATATGCTGGTTGCGGCACAACATTGGATGGATGTGGATGTATGCCACTATCATAAAAACCCGTTCTATATCGGAGGACAGTGGGAACATACCAGACGGCATGTAAAGGATGGCGTAATGGTCTGCTCACATGAGTGGGTAGAAGGACTTTTGGACTATTATCATTTTACCGGAGATAAAAGAGGCTATCAGACAGCGATAGGAATTGGAGAAAATGTACTTGCCTTATTAAAAACCCCGATGTATCAGACAGCAGGAGAGAGCAATGCACGGGAGACGGGATGGGCACTTCGAACATTGGCTGCTTTGTTTCTAGAAACACATGATAAAAAATGGTTAGAGAAATGTGAGTGGATTGTACAGCAATTTTTTGTATGGAAAGAAGAATATGGAGAGTGGCTTGCTCCTTATACGGATAATACACTTATACGAGTAGGATTTATGATATCCGTAGCAATCGGCAGTTTAATGCGTTACTATCGGATTGCCCCGTCAGAAGAGTTAAAGCAGCTTTTGTTGGATGCAGTCGATGATTTGGTAGAACATGCAATGCTGCCATGCGGCTTATTCTATTATAAAGAACTTCCAAGCTTAAATCGTCTTGGAACGAATACCCTGCTTTTAGAGGCCTTGGTAACCGCTTATGAACTAAGTGGGGATAAGAAATACCTGCGTTATGGGAAGCTGACCTTTGAACGGGCAATTCGGGAGGGACTTCCAAGTACTGGAGGAGCAAAGCGGCAAATAGAGGATGCCGTTTTAACAAATGGGGCTGCAACAAAAGGATTTGCCCAGAGTTTTCTGCCGCTTACTCTGTATTATACGGCTTTGGTAAAAGAGGGGATGCTTTAGAAGGGGAGGTATAGGACGATAGTCTGGTGCATATATTATAATAAAAAATATGGAATCAATGGGGAGGGATTTTGTGGATTCGTTTGATTTATATCAGGATATCAGTACCCGTACAGGCGGGGAAATCTACATAGGCGTGGTAGGGCCAGTTCGAACCGGGAAATCAACTTTTATTAAACGGTTTATGGATCTTTTAGTACTTCCAGCGATGGAAGATGAATATGTAAAGAATCAGACAAGAGATGAACTTCCGCAGAGTGCAGCAGGCAAAACCATTATGACAACAGAACCAAAATTTATTCCGAAAGAAGCGGCTAAAGTAAAACTTTCGGATGATATTGAAGTAAAAATGCGGCTGATTGACTGTGTAGGGTTTATGGTAGAAGGAGCACAGGGACATGTAGAGAATCAGACTGAGCGAATGGTAAAGACACCTTGGTTTGACTATGAGATTCCGTTTAGTCAGGCAGCAGAGATTGGAACAGAAAAAGTGATTAATGATCATGCTACAATTGGTATGGTAATTGCAGCAGACGGATCCTTTGGAGATATTCCAAAGGAAAATTATCGTCCGGCTTTGGAGAAAACCGTAACAGAATTAAAACTGCTTGGAAAGCCTTTTGTGATTATATTAAATTCAAACCGTCCTTATTCACAGGAGACAAGAGATTTGGTACGAGAGATGGAAAAAGAATATCAGTCTACCGTAATTCCTCTAAACTGTGAGCAGTTAAAACTGGAAGATATCCGCAAGATATTGGAATTAATTTTAATGGAATTTCCGATTTCAGAAATAGGACTTTCTATTCCAAAATGGGCAGAAATGCTTCCAGTAACGCATCCGTTAAAGCAGGCACTTTTACAGGTAATGAAAAAATTAATGCAGGGTGTTTCTTATATGAAAGATATCACGAAAGCAGCATTTTCGCAGCTTTCTGATAGTGAGTATATTACAGAAATCCGAATGGAATCTATGAATATGGCGGACGGGAGTATTCGTCTGGCGGTAAGTACTTCAGATTCTTATTATTACGAGCTCTTAACGGATTTAAGCGGAACAGAGATCCGAGGGGAGTACCAGTTGGTTCATACCTTAAAGGAACTGTCAGAGAAAAAACGAGAGTATGAAAAAGTAGCCAGTGCGATGGAATCGGTTCGGCGATCTGGATATGGAGTAGTGGCACCTTCCAAAGATGAGATTGTATTAGAAGAACCGCAGGTAATTCGCCACGGCAATAAGTTCGGTGTAAAAATGAATGCAGAATGTCCGTCTATTCATCTGATTAAGGCAAATATTCATACAGAGATTGCACCAATAGTCGGAAGTGAAGAGCAGGCAAATGATCTGATTCGATTTATTAAGGAGAGTGCACAGACACAGGAGGGCGGAATCTGGGATGCCAATATCTTTGGAAAATCGATTGAAGAGATTGTAGATGACGGAATACGGGCAAAAATCCATGTTATTACAGAAGAAAGCCAGATAAAACTACAGGAAAGTATGCAAAAGATTATTAACGACAGCCGGGGAGGATTAATCTGTATTATTATTTAACCTATTAAGGAAGCCCCACGCTTCTAAGCTGTGAAGGCGAAAGCGGTAGGTTGGGGGACTTCCTTGTGTCAGGTGGGGTGCAAGCCCCATCTGACAAGCTGCAATAGCAGTATAGGATTATGAGGAAGCAGCGAAATTTCCTTTGACTTCTAATGCTATATTTAACAGCCTAAGACAAAAAAATTTTTTAAAGATTTTTTATCTTAGGCTGTTTTTCAGCGGACATCTTTTCTCCAATTTCCCGTTTTTAAAAAAGTATCTGCCCGGAGGAGGGCACGAGAAATAATCGTGTTATCATATCCAATCTGCTGGAGCAGACGAAT
>CAJUEI010000052.1 GCA_910585255.1 uncultured Lachnospiraceae bacterium | reverse complement strand
CTGCGGAAGAGAAATATCATCTGCATCCATTCGTGCAATATAAGTTCCAGAAGCTATCTCTAATCCACGATTCATGGATTCCGATATTCCAAGTTTCTGCTCATTTTGAATCAGGATAAAGCGTTTGTCCATTCTCATATATTCTTCTACAATTTCTCTTGAACCATCTTCCGAACCAAACTCATTAATAATAATAAATTCCCAATCAGTATAAGTTTGATACAAAATACTTTCAATCGACTCTTTTAAGAATTCTGCACTATTATAAAGTGGCATAATAATTGAAATCCGTGGCATAAATTTTCTCCTCTTTTTGTAATCTTCATTTTATTTTTCTTTTACTCTGTACCCCATTATGAATGAACAAGAAAAAATATAATATTTTTCTAATTACTAAACTGCTTAAAAAGCTAAGTATAAAACAAAATACTGCTGTAAGAATTCCTATTTCTATATGCTCTGCATGATTGGAAAAATAAAATATCCCAAAAATATTCTTTCCTTCTAAAATCATATACCAAAACATATGAATAAAATAAATATCCATACAAGATTCTGATATTAAAAAAAGAAGTTTTCTAATTTTACTATTTAATTTATCAAATTTTGATTCTAACTGTAAAAACAAAATATAAATAGAAACATACATTATAAACAACGGCAATGTTCCATAATTAGAAAAGAAACCTTTAAATGATGTATTTAATTTTATACTAAAATAATAACTTAATAGAGTTACTGCCGCATATCCTATAAATGCCGTTATTCCCCAGAAATACCACTTTTTTATAAAATAATTTTTATGATCATAAATCCATTTTCCAAGTACAAACAAAATAATTTCTGGAAAAAACATTTCTATATAAGAAATGGCAATGCGGTAACCCGTCAATACCTCTAAGGTCTTTAATAAAAATGGAATAAAACCCAAAATAATCCCTATATAATAAAACATCTTTTTCTCTATATTATAATAGAGCCAAGAAATAAAGGGGCTTACTATATATATTCCACATAAAGTATAAATAAACCACAAATGATAATACTGTGGTTCTGCCCCTATTTTAATAACCTGTTTCATAATATGAATATCTTCCTTTTGATACCACTTCCGCATGATAATATAAAAAACACTCCAAAAAAATAAAGGCACTATAATTTTCTTTATTCGTTTTCCTACTATTAATAAAAAATTTTTTTCTGAAGTTATTACAAAATTTCCAGAAATCATAAAAAACAAAGGAACCGCACATGCAGTAAAACAATTCATGTATAAAAACCTATACCAATCTGATAAATTAGAAAAAAAATATGAATCAGCATTACATGTTGCATGTAATAAAACAACTTGAAACATAGAAAAAATACGAAGCCCATCTGCCCATGTCTGCCGTTCTGCAGAAAAACTCTTTTGTTTTAAAGAGTATTTTATTGGCAGCAGTAAAAATAATTGATATATTGTAAATACCAATATTACAATATCTAACAGCCAAAAAAATTGAATTACAGATAAGAACTTCTTTTCTTTTAAAGGTGATGCCGATACTGTCTTAGGAAGAGAAATCATTATCTGTCCATCCTCTGAATCTTGATAACAGTCTACCTGTATTTCTTCTCCCATAATAGCAATTTTCACTTTTCCACGCCATTTATTAGCTTCCAATATAATTTTCTGTTCTGTTCCCACAGGAATTTCTCCAGTTATCTGTTGTTGTAATCCCTCTGGCTGTTCATATATTCTCCATCCGATTCTTCCCTGTTTTTCAATCCAACCCTCTGTAAAAATTTCTCCTGCAGAATACTCCTTTCCGTCTATTTGTACTCCTATTATCCATATTTCACTTCCTTCCGCTAAATCATTCTGCTCACCTAATGCTGTTAAAACAATACTTTTTTCCTCTATCCTATCATTATTATTAAAATTTACTAAAATTGTAAAAGAAAAAACTGCAATACATAATATAAAGATTTTTCTTACAACTTCATTCTTTTTTAATATAGTACAAAAAAACTGCTCTATTAAATAATTCATAATAAGAGCCGTAAAAAAATTAAGCAACAAATAAATAAGTACTTTTTGCCATGAAGGTATTTCTTTTAGCACATTAAGAACAAAATTACTGCAAAAGCTCTGTAATAAATAAAAAGAATAACTTATCTTTCCTAAAGTTAAAAAAGCTTTATGTGATAAAATATTCGACACCATTCCTTTTGTAGAAAACATTACAATAATAAGCATAGAAATAGGAACTAATATAAGGTAATTCCAACGTGGTTCTGTACGAAAAAGCAACATTCTAAGTAAAAAAACAACAACTATAATTTCTATTATACTACTTTGTTTATATGATATTTTTTCTAATTTATCTTTCAATTTTATAAATAAAAACCAGATAAAAGAACCTAACATCATTCCTGCTAATGCTCTTACGAGTACCGTAGGGATTTTTCCATACAAATAAGATGGTGTTCCACTCCATGTATGAGTCCGAACTATCCAAAAATAACATAAAAATGAACCGATAGGAGCTATGTATCGAATATAAGATAAATAAAAATATTTCAATAACACTAATATTACGAAAGACATTAATAGTAATGCAGACACATACCATGCAGGATAATTGATATAATGAAAATCGGAAATTCCTGTTGCTTGAATACAAAATAATTCTGCTAAAAATCCCTCTGTATGAAAGATTTCTGAACGAAACCAAGCATAAATATCCCCCCTAAACCATAAAATAGAATATAATAAGATCAATAATATAGAGCATAATATATAAGAGGGATAGAGTCGGATTAACTTTTTTTTCATAATATTAGCAATAGAAGACTCCGTATTTTTATTACTATACTCCCTTACTAATAAAAAACCAGATAAAATAAAGAAAAATTCTACTCCTAAATATCCCATCCCAAATATAGTATTTGTTTCAAATGATATATCTTTTTCTAGATGAAAAAGAGCAATTATAACTGCTACTATTCCTCTCATTCCATCAATTGCTTTATTTCTTTCTTTATTTTTAGAATAGTTGCCATTCATACCATTCATATTTTTCTCCTAATTATTTATTATATTGTTTTTTGCTTTTTATTAAAAATAATATTTTTCCAATTTTAGTTATTAGTAGATGATAAATTTTTTCAAAGGGAATTGAAATTATCAAACTTAATAAAAAAATAAGTGCTCCATATTCTACATAATAAAAAATAGTTGAAATAAAATTCTCCCCCAAATGCCAACTATTAATTTTTTCTTTTATCGATGGTGTCATATTAATTATTAATATGTGAAACAAATAAATATAAAATGTATATTTTCCTAACCAAAAAATAATTTTATTTTCTTTCAAATTTTTTCGCAGTGAATACCAAAAACAAAAAATAGAACAACTGCTAAAATAGCATAAAAAAGATTCTAACCATAAAAATCTATTATCTATCCAAACCCCATTTATAGAATACATTATTTTTTGCATACAAACCTTCGTTATAATACTTAGTATAAAAACTACCCCCCCCAACATATAATTTACTATTTTCATTCTTATCATCTTTTAAAAATAAACTAAGTTCATATCCAAGAAAAATATATATAACATGATAATTAAAAAATATATCACTAAAATTTGTAAAATCTTTTCCTATTACATATTCTAAATCATTTAAGAAAACGCAGCTTAAAGAGGCAATTATAAACAAACGTCTTATTTTATTTTTTATTTCCTGATTCTGACATAATAAAGCAAAAAGTGGAAACCATATTATAATCTTAATATAAGTACAAATATACCAAAGATGTCCAAAATTTCCTCCTGCTTGTAGTTTAAATACAAAATTCCATAGTTGTAACCAATCTATCTCTTCTTTTCCATAAAATCTTTTTTCTAAATAACATGATATTATTGCAACAATAAATGCTGGTATCCATAATTTAATAATTACATCTTTTATTTTTCTTCTATAAACAGTTAAAATATCATGATCCGTCTTTATATCTTTAAACATATAAAAACCTGTTATTAAGAAAAATATCGGAACATTATCTGCAATTATGGCTGAAAAAATTAATCTTCCATTTATCACAATTCCATCTTGTACAGGATGTAACTGAATATGTGCCATAATTACTAAAATGCAAGCTATAATTCGCAAAACTTCAATTGATACATTTTTCTTCATCCAAACCCTCTTCCTAATTTTTGACTATCCATTTTTCCAATAAATTTAATAATTTCTCTAAGAAAATAGATGCCAATAATGAACTTAAATAACAAATTAAAAATACAAGTATATCTATTTTTAAAGCATATATATACTTCTGAAAACAATAATAGCAAAAATAAGAATGAACTAACCACATAAATGTACTTCGCTTTCCACAGTAAACAAATATACGTTTTAAAATAGAATTTTGTGCAAATATCATAATAATCCCACAAATAAAACCTAAAGATATAAGATACATATAATTTTCTCCGCAAAAAAATTGATAATATAAGGAGAACCAAACGCAAATGCTTCCTAAAAAAATCCTATAATATTTATTTTTTTCTAATATATATCTTTTGCATTTGCTTAATAAATCATGTTTAGCAAACATACTTCCCATTAAAAAACTTGAAAAATACAATAATACCTCTCTACTCCAATTCGCATACCGACTTCCCGCATACAACGAAAAAAATTGTAATCCTCTAATATTTAATAAGACATCTTTTGCTAAAACATCTATTGTTATTACTATAAAAAAATCAATTAATATATTATCATATTTGTTGTCTATCATCTTTACTAATATAGGAAACAATACCATACATATTACAAATGGCCTAATAAACCATATTTCACCATTAAATGTAAATTCTATACCACACAAATTATTAACTACTTCATAAAAAGTAGTAGTTTCATGGTTAATCAACAATCTTATAGGTACAAAAACTAATAAACTTATCCAATACATGATATATACTTTTTTAATTTTATTAAAATAGAATTGCCATACCCCCCCAAATTGTTTATATTGTAAATAGGTTCCATAACCACTAAGAAATAAAAAAATAGCAACACATAATTTACCACTCCCTGCTATAATATGAATAATATAAATATTATTCCATTTTAAATATGCCTGATATATTATCCCTTCCTCTAGTCTATTATGAAACAAAAACATATGATGTATTATCATTAATATAATAGCAGTATTTTTTAAACAATAGGTATCTTCTTTTGAAAATGAATGTTCCATATTATAAACTCCTTATTCATTTCTTTCTACATCATTGATAATTTCTTTTATAATATATCTTGGTCTATGCTTTGTTTCTAAATAAATCTTACCAATATATTCACCAATCACTCCCAAAGCTAATAAAATAAGTCCCCCTATTGCCCAAATAGAAATAATTAAACTTGACCATCCAATAATTGTTTTTCCCATAAAATATCGAATTAGTGAATAAATTAACATAACGATACTTATTAAAAAAATTGATAAACCAAGTGTACTAATTAAACGAATAGGTTTTACACTTAATGAAGTAATTCCTTCAATAGCAAATGAAATCATCTTTTTTAATGGATATTTACTTCTTCCTGCAAAACGCTCCTGTCTCTCATAATAAACAATATCTGACTTAAATCCAATCATGGGAACAATTCCCCGTAAAAATAAATTTACTTCTGAAAACTTTTCCAAACATTCTATCGCTCGTTTGCTCATTAAACGATAATCTGCATGATTAAAAACAAGCTCTCCTCCCATAATATTCATAATTTTATAAAAACTTTCTGCTGTAAACTTTTTAAAAAATGTATCTTTTTCTCTCTTACTTCTTACTCCATATACAATATCATTTCCTTCATAGTATCTCTGAAGCATTTTATTAATTGCATTTATATCATCTTGAAGATCTACATCCATTGTAATAACAATATCCGCATATTTTTTAGCTTCCAACATACCTGCCAAAACAGCATTTTGATGTCCACGATTTCTACTCAAACTTATTCCACTAATTCTTTTATCCTTATTATGTAATTCCAATATAATTTCCCATGTTTTATCTTTTGAACCATCGTTTACAAATAATATCTTACTCTCATTATTAATACTTTCTTCCATAATTAATTCATCATATTTCTTTAATAATTGAAATGCTGTCTCATGTAAAACCTCTTCCTCCTCATAACATGGAAGAACAATATATAAAATTTCTTTCATTTGTATTCTCCTTACCTCTATTCAAAAAATGCTACTTGAAAATCTCCAAATTTTTTTATCTGAAATCCCAATTCTTCAAATTCACTTTCTATTCCTGCTCTATATAAATATACACTGTCTAAACTTATCTCCGACAGATTAATTCCATACTGAATTCCCTCAAATGAATCTATCTGGAGCCACTTACTTGGATAATTTTTATATTTTACTGAGGTAAAAAACTTATCTGTAGGATATCTTGTATAATAAAGATATTTCGCATAATTAATGGTATCATCTAAATATAACTTATTTGGATCTTTTGTTTGAATATACGCAATTGCTTGACCTAATTCCTCTTCAAAATTTTTGGCTATTAATTTATTATAATCTGTAAAATAATAACTTAAAAAAGATAAAGATAAAAAACTATACATCAATATTAAAAAAATCTTTTTTCTTTTTAAATACGGAATGACTTTATAAATACCTGTTGCACAAAAATAAAGCATAATAATATGAATAGCATTAATTTTATTTACATTTATACCAGAAATTATACTAGCTAACATTATGGTAGCTATAAAATTTAAAATCCAATAATTCTCTAATTGAAACTTTTTTTCTAAAAAAGATTTTCCAAAACAAATAAATGCCCATATTCCTCCTATTAAAATAAAAACCATACTAATTGGATAATAAAGTCCATATTTCTCCGTACTATTCCATAAAAGTCCATCGGATTGAGTATAAATCATTTTTATAAAACAACTTAGATTTTCTATAAAATTTGTAAACCCTGTCTCATCATTTCGAAACCCTGTAAGTTTTGGTATAGAAATAATATTTGTCTTTATTTCATCCAAATAACCATAATTTATTAATAAAAATATGAATAATGGTATAGCAAGAATACATAATAAAATTAAAGCAAAAATTACAAATTTATCAATTTTTATTTTCTTATAAAATATACTATATAAAAATTCCAACAATAAAATAATGGGAACAAGTATCCATAAAACAGCATAACTATATAAACTTATTCCATAAAATAATGCTGAAAAAATAAAATATTTACTATTTTTTATTCCTTTTATCCAAAAATATAAACCAAATATTAAAAATGCTGGTGCCAAATTGCTTTCTAATCCCCATCTAGACATCATAATATGCCATGGTGAAATTGCCAGCAAAGCAGATAAAATAAGTCCTCTTACCTCACAATGAATTTCTTTCTCAATTTTATATACAAATAAAATTGTTAATATTGAAATAATCATCTGAGGAAGTCTAATTGCTATACTACTTAATCCTAATATTCTTATAAATGGAATGGTTAAATAGCTATAAAGTACATTCATCCCACTTCCCCAGCTAATAAAATAAACGGGATTATGATATCCATGTGAATCAATTCCGTAATGTAATAGGGAATAGGCTTCATATCCAGCATAAGCCTCATCCTGATTTACTCCTGCTGGCATACTTCCTATTGCAAATCCTCTTATTATTAATGCTAACAGTACAATTAATCCCATTAAAATTTGATTTCTTTTTATTTCTTTACCTATTTTCATTAGTCACCTCATTATATAATAAAACTAATATATGGCATAAAAATATTAAATATACAATAGCTGCTAATGCATTAATTTCTAATAAAATATTCCATTCATCTGTTGGCCAAACTCCTGTTACATATCTTATGTAATTAATAAGAGAAAATAAATTAATCCCCAAAGGAAGATACCAATACTTTTTCTTTTTTATAACAGCAAACCAAATAAGGCTTATCACATCACCAAAATATAAATATCTTTCATGCATTCCAGGTAAAAAATAAGTAATTAACATAATAAAATAAAGAAATATACTAATAATCTTATTAATCGAACAGTTCCACGACTTTTTTACAAAAATAACCATAGAACATGCCACTAATACTAATGTTATTCCAAGTCCCATATGATATATATGAGATAAAATCTCTGTATTATCTGTTAATACTAAAGTGTAGAAATTATTAAATCCACCTGTCAATGCTGATGTTGTTCCACTGCCATAAGAAAGTACCGTTTTTATTACTTCATTTATTGGCTTTCCAACTAATAATGCTGGTAAACTCCAACCTAAATATGTAATTGGTATAATCAAAAAACTAAAAATTGAAAATTTTCTCTCTTTACAATATAAAATCAAAAAAACAGGTAAAACAAGTATGGTTTGTAATTTAAAAGCTAATGCTGTTCCAACTAATACAAATACTAAATTCCATTTTTCCTTACTGTAAAAATATAAGGAAAGTATAAGCATAAATGTATAAATACTGTCACATTGTCCCCAATAAGAAGAATTTATTAATACTGTTGGTAAAAATAAAGCAATTGAATAAAACACAGTAGCCCACATCTTTTTATTCTTATAATTTCCATATTCATATACATATTTTCCCACTACTACAGCAGTAAAAAAGTCAAATACCATAGAAAACAATTTAATTCCATACAGAGGCTTTATTGGCAAATATGTTAGAATTGCTAAAAACAACATATAGCCTTCTGTATAATTTCCAATTGTTTTCTTTAATCCCCATATACCATCACCTTTTAATTGCATATACCAAGGTTCCAAATAATCTATATAATCTCCTGTTTTATATTCAAACATATTAATACGTACTAATAATGCAAAAACAGTTACAATAATAAATAAAACAAAATAAAGTTTTCCATCAATAAAATGAAATATCCAACTATCTATTTTATTTAATTTAAACATCTTATTTAATATTTTATTACTTAATAAATGTATTAAAAATAACACTACTAATATTTCACACAAAAAAGCACAACAACTAAAAATATAATTTAATGAAAGATAGGGCTCCCCTTTTACTTCATAAATATAAGTTCCGTTTCCCAATTCCGAATACATATCAATCTCTTCCATAGCTTGATTCACAAATAATATAGCTTTTCCTTTCCATGGATTAGCACTAAAAATTATCTTTCTTGTATGTCCAACAGGAATTACTCCAGAAATACTATTATTCTCTCTATCCCATTCCCAAGATATCTCACCATTTTCACTTGTACTCCATCCGTAAAAAAACTCTTTTGCATCATATTCTACTTCATCTATAACAACTTTCATAATTGTAATATTCGTTCCTAAAGCATTTTCATTCATTTCATCCAAAGCAGATAGGATTACTTCTGTGTCTTTATACTCTATATTATGAAAAGCATATAGAAAAAAAGTAAAAACAGCGATTATTACAATTAATATAAAGTTATATTGTTTAATTTTCATAAAATACACTCTACTCCCTTAAATGTTCCTTCCCACATAAACTTCCATAAAAAATACTCATAATCATGTGATCAAATATCATATGTATATCCTCTGTTACTTGCATACTATTTACATCTGCATGAAGAGAAATATCTGCTAACTCTTTTAATCTTCCTCCTTGATATCCTGTCATCCCAATTACTAAATTTCCCTGTCCTTTTGCATATTCTACTGCCCGAATTACATTTTCCGAATTTCCACTGCCAGATATAGCAATTACAAGATCTCCTTCCTCTAACCGATTAATCAACTGAAATCGAAATACTTCTTCAAATCCAATATCATTTGCTATCGCCATAACAGTAGCCATATTATCATTTAGACACTGAAAACAAAATTTCTTTTCTACATATTCCGAGATTCCTTTATTAAAATCATTCTGATAATGAGAAGCTGTAGCAGAGCTTCCTCCATTCCCAAAAATATAAATCGTTTTCTTCTTCTCATAAGTTTGCAAAATTAAATTCATTGCATCATTAATTGCATCTACATCCAATCTGCTTAATACACCTTTTTCTAATTCCACATATTCTCGAATTTGTTCTCTGTAGTCCATTCTGTTCTTTCTCCTTACCATAACTTATTTCTACTTTCTTTTGCCTAATATCTTTTGCACTGCTTCTAAAAGATTCTTACAAACCAAATCTGCTTTTACCGAATATTTTCCATCCATTCCTCCCTCTCCACTTAACAAAAGTACGGTGTGAAGTCCAGCATTTTTCCCAGTTTGAATATCCGAAGTAGTATCCCCTATTATCCAGGATTCCTTACAATCAATATGATACTGCTCTACTGCCCAATCAATCATTCCTGTCTTTGGCTTTCTACATATACATTCTATCTTATACAAAGGATTTTCTTCTGGATATCCCCTATCTGGATGATGTGGGCAAAAAAACACATCATCTAAATAAGCTCCTTCTCTCCCTAGTAAAGTCTCCATTTTTTTATGTATCCTCTCAATATCCTCTATCTGGCACAGCCCACGAGCTACAGATGGCTGATTTGTTACGCAAATCCCAAGCCTGCCAGATTCATTGATAAGCCGTATTGCCTCTGCAACACCTTTTTCCAATTCAAACTCTTCCTCTTGCCAAACAAGTCCTCTATAACAATTAATCGTTCCATCCCGATCTAAAAAAATACAACGCTGTGGCTGACTTAAACACTTTTTTCTAACCAGTCCATTTTGTAAATCCTGTCGTGTCTGTGCAATTCGTTCTACCGTTCCTACATCTTTTATATATTCTGGAGAATGATAGCCATAGATAGCTGCTTTTTCTTCTACAAGCCTTATTAAAATATCCTTTTCTAAATCAGTTTTTACTGGATGATTTACTAGCAAAAGAATCTCTCGATTCAGTATATAAAAACCAGCATTGACACAATTCTTATACCAATAATCTCTTTTATTTTTCTTAGAATCCAATCGACAGACCCGATTTTCCGAATCTAATTCAATTAAATCGGAATCAAAAGGATGACCATTCGGATGGACAAATAAAGTTGCCTTTGCCTTTTTCTCTTGATGAAATCGTTCCATTCTAGCCAAATCAATCGAAAAAAATACATCTCCAAATACTAATAAAAAATAATCTTCCTTTATTATTTCTGCAAGATAGGCAAATGCTCCTGCTGTTCCAAGTGGTTCTTTCTCTACTATATATTGCACATGTACATGAAATCTTGAGCCATCTTCAAAATACTCCTGTATCTTCTGACCCAAATAGCCAACTACCATAACAATTTCAGTAATTCCATTTATTCGCAATGCCTCTATCTGCCATTCCAAAAGAGGTTTTCCCTCTAAAGGAATCATGGGCTTAGGAATTTCATCCTTTGTTAATGCAGCCAGTCTTGTTCCCTTTCCTCCTGCCATAATCACTGCCCACATTGCCCTATTCTCCTAATCTATCTTGTATTTTTATATCCCACTGCCAATAAAACAGCTTCTACTGTCTTTTCTACTGCCTCATTGGAAGAATAAGTTGCTTTCCATCCAGTCTGGTGAATCTTTTCAAGATTATATTGAAACTTTGGTACATCCCCCTTCCATCCACCACGTCCACCTGTATACTGATAAGGAATTCCAACCAATCCCATTTTTTCACAAATAATATCTGCAATTTTTGTTACAGATGTCTGTGTTTCCACTCCTACATTGTAAAGAGAAACCCCCTTTTTTCCACTTCCCTTTAACTGCATAATTGCTTGAATCAAATCAGTAACATAGAGATATGGTTTTGATTGTGTTCCGTCTCCCAATATCCGAAGATGGGTGGGATCTGCTAACAATCGATTGACAAAATCAAAGATTACCCCATGTGTAAGCCTTGGTCCAATTACATTTGGAAATCGAAAAATTAATGTCTCCATATCATTCATATAGCTATAAGAAGATATCAATCCCTCTGCTCCCAATTTACAGCCTCCATAATAAGAAATAGGTTCTAATACTGCTGTATCTTCTCCCACCTCTACTCCCATCTTTTCTCCATATACAGCCGAAGTAGAGGCAAAAAAGAACTGTTTCACCCTATAAATCCGCATACACTCCAACAAACAGAACGTAGTAGAATAAGTGTTTTGATATTCAATCATAGGATTTGCTGCACTAGCTTGGATATCTGAATTTGCTGCTAAATGAAATACAGCAGAAAACTGCTCTTTCTTAAAAATCTCTTTTACTTTCTCTAAATCACAGAGATCTTGTTCATAAAATCGAAACCGTTCTTCTCCTTCTAAGTGTTCTATATTTTTTTTAGTTCCTATAAAAAAATTGTCAATACAAACTACTTCATTTCCTTCTTTTAAAAGTGCATCAATTAGATGACTACCAATAAATCCTGCACCTCCAGCAACCAAAACTTTCATTTCTTTTTCCTCTCTTTTATAAAAGTTGATCTACTATCTCCAATATTTATCCCCAATATACACAATACTTGTTCCATCCTGTTCAAACCGAAAATCAAATTCTTTTAAACCAATTTCTTCCATTGCCCGGCGAAGATCCTTTTGTCGTTCTGATTCACAATAAAACAGTAAAAATCCACCTCCCCCTGCTCCTAACAGCTTTCCTCCTAATGCCCCATTATAAAGAGCTACTTGATAAGCCTGATCAATCTCAGGATTTGAAATCCCAGATGCTAAAGTACGTTTTAACTCCCAACTTTGATTTAAAATTGTTCCAAAAGAAGATAAATCATTTTGTTCTAAAGACTCTTTCATCTGTTCCGCCAAATGACACATTTCTTTTAGATTTTCATTTTTATCACTTTGAGAAATATTTTTCTTTTGCTCACTTAAAATACCATTTGCTGAACGAGTTGTCCCCGTATAAAACATAAGAAGATTTTTTTCCAATCGCTTATAAGTCTCTGCCTGCATCATAATAGGTGCTACAGAAACACTGCCATCCCGATTAAAACGAATAAAATTTAATCCTCCAAAAGCAGCAGCATATTGATCCTGCTTTCCAATTGGAGACAACAGTTTTTCTATCTCTACTTCACATGCTTCCTTTGCCAGTTTTGCTTTTGAAGCAAACTTTCCTTTATAACTATATAAAGTATGTAAAAGTCCAACTGTAAATGTACTAGAAGAACCAAGTCCTGTCCCTCCAGGTACATCTGCTGTACTACTAATTTCTACACCAGATATTTCCATATCACTTAATACCCTATGAAATATTTTATGTTTTATTTCCTGAATATCCTCTACTAATTCATTTTCTGAATATTTTAGTAATGTTTGCTTTTCATTAAAATAGGGATGTATTGAAATATACATATACTTATTAATAGATGAACTTAACACACATCCTCCATATCGTTCATAAAATGCCGATATATCACTCCCGCCTCCGCAGAAACTTACTCGAAATGGTGTTTTTGTAATTAACATATCTTTTCTCCTTATCTGTACCTTAAACGACTACTTTCTATTCCACTACAAATCCTTATTTTCCATATAGATTTTACAGACCTCTTCTGCCTCTCCTAACTCCATCAGCTTTCCTTTATGAATCCAAGCCGCATGGTGGCAGGTTCGCAGTACCTGCGAAATATCATGAGAAACTAAAATCAAAGTCGTTCCTCCTGATTGCAACTCTTCCATTTTCCTTTTGCACTTTTCCTGAAAATGTGCATCTCCAACCGCTAAAATCTCATCTACAATTAAAATGTCTGGTTTTACTAGAGTAGCGATTGCAAATCCTAATCTTGCCTGCATCCCGGAAGAAAAATTTTTTACAGGCACATCTACAAAATCCCATAGCTCTGAAAAATCTAAGATCTGCTGAAATCGTTCTTCCATAAAAGCCCGATTATACCCCAATACACACCCGTTTAAATAAATATTCTCTCTTGCTGTCAGCTCGGTATCAAATCCGGCTCCTAATTCAATCATAGGAGCAATACTGCCTTCTACTTCCACCCTTCCCTGATAGGGACGATAAATGCCGCAGATCACTTTTAACATCGTACTTTTACCAGAACCATTTGTACCAACCAAAGCAAATGAATCTCCCTTTTCTATCTCAAAGGATATATCTTTTAATGCATAGAATTCATCTATCTTTACTTTCTTTCTCTTTAAAAGCCTAACGGTATACTCCTTTATCGTCTCTACCTTTTCGCTTGCAAGATTAAAACGAACTGTTACATCTGTCACTCTCACTGCAATCTCTTTGTTCACTGATACCATTTCCCTTCCATCTTCTTCTGCCTGTCAAAAGAAATTCGGAATCCGCTCCGCTACTCCCTTGATAGGTTAAATATACATCACAAAATCATCCTGTCTCTTTTTAAATATCAATAGTCCTGCCAAAAGAAACGCCGCACTGACCAAAAAACAAACCATATGTTCCCAAGCAGTCGGCAGCTCTCCCTCTAAAATACACTTTCGAAACATCTTTAAAATATGATATAAAGGATTCATCCGCATTAAATTCATCGCATAATCCGGCAGAATAGAAACGGGATAAAAAATAGGAGTAAAATACATTAATGCAGTCAGCACAACTGAATAGATATGATAAATATCTCGAAAAAATACTGCAAACACCGATAAAATCAATCCACAGCCCAAAGCAAACAAAAAAAGATAACACAGCGAAACCGGAAACAGCAATATCGTAGGTGTAATTGGAGTCCGGGTCATAATCAGCATAATTACAATTGCAACCAATGAAAAAAGCAAATTTACAAAAGAAGACATCACCTTTGTTAAAGGAAAGATATATTTGGGCAGATGCACTTTTGTAAGCAAAGAACGATTATTTACAATAGAAGTCATCGCCTGATTCGTTGCCTCCGAAAAAAAGTTGAAAATCAACTGTCCCGACAGCAAATAAACCGTATAATTTTCAATCTCATACCGAAAAAAATAAGAAAAAACCAATGACATCACTATCATCATCAATAAAGGACTTAAGATTGTCCAGATATACCCCAATGCAGAACGGCGGTATTTTACCTTAATATCCCTTGATACCAATTCCTCTAACAGCCCTCTATACTTCAGGAAATTTTTTATATATTCCACTGCTTTTCCTCCGTATCTCCCTTATTCTATAAAAACAAGCAGCCAGCCCTTCCACCCCAAAGTTTTGAATCCACCAGTAAAAAAACCGCCCATAAAACCGCTCTGCCCTCTTTAATATCCACCGGCTCTCCCAAACGGCATATCCTGTCTGTTTTCTGTCTCCTTTTTCTACCTCATAAAGAAGCGGCAGATTTAACAGATATTCCCGCTGCAGTTTTTCTTTTAAAAGCATAGCACGCCGATTATTTTCTAGTTTTTCCACTATTCGTACTGACTCCTCTATAATATTTAAAAAATCCTCTATCTCCTTTTTCCCAATCCGTGTCGTAAGTGCCCCATCTCGTCTAACTCTATAGCAATAATAGGGAAGATGCAGATAAGCGATTTCCTCCGCCTCCAAAAAAACCCGTGTCGTAAATAAAACATCCTCATTTGCTGTATTTTCAAGAAAAGTAAGCGAATGACTTCTTAAAAAATCCGTCCGATAGATATAACGCCAGACATTCCAAATACTTCCGGGTGCCTTTAAAAACGCATCCTTTCTCTTCTCCTCCCTCTCTTTTCCCCTTTTCTCTATCCAGATCCCTGCCTTTTTCTTAATCTGCCCACTCCTTTTTATCCTCCTGCTTTCACCATAAATAAAATAAAAGTCCGAAACCCATACATCGATCTTTTGCTTCGCCTGTTTCTCCATCCTCTCTAACAGAAAAAGCCGTTTCTTTAACGCCCTAGAACAAATATAATCGTCTCCATCTATAAACAATACATAATCTCCGGTTGCCTTTTTCAATCCGAAGTTTCTGGCGTTAGACAGTCCTCTTCCGTCCTGAACCCATAAAGAAATCCCTTTCTCCTTTTTCTGATACCGTTCACAAATCGAAAACCCCGAATCTGCCCGATCTCCTAAAATAAAGATCACTTCCCTCTCCTTTTTCCAAGCCTCCAAAACCGAATCGATACACTGTTCTAAATACGATTCCACCTTATAAACCGGAATAATAAAAGATACCTTCATCTTAATTTCTCCACCATACCAATTTAATCTCATCAAGGAAGTCCCTCGCTTCTAAGCCGCCAAGGCGAAAGCGGTGGGTTGGAACTTCCTTGATAAGGTTATGAGCAAGTAGCGAAGCGGATTGCGAATATCCGATTTGACCCAAATCAAATCCCCCTACCTGCTCCCCTTCCAATTTCTATACCCAATTCCAATCAAACTTCTACATCCCATTTCGTCTTATTCTCTGCCTCTACATCTGGCTTTCTCAAACCTCTATCCCTAACTTCAATCAAACCTCTATCTCCAAATTCACCTAATCCCCTGCTTCTATATTTAATTTCATTCAGCTATCAATCTTCCTACATCACATACCGCATCAATCCATGATACAAATGACTTGCCGTATAAAAACACGCCCTTGCCACTCCAATTCCCATATATCGATAAACTCCATATGTCATCTTCCATGTCTTCCTTTTATCCCTTGACTTTCCCTCTTTCGTCAGTCTAGAACACAAAAGCGGTTCATCAATTCCATACGCCTGCCCATATTTTTTTATAATCCGAAGCCAAGTCAAATAGTCCTCATGAACCTCATCATGTTCCATAGGAAATTCCCTTGCTGCCGCTGCCTTTATCAATACCGAAGAGCACGGAATCACATTTGTATACAAAAGCTGCCGAAAACTGATTTCCTCTGGAACCGAAATCTTCTTTCCCATCTCCTCCCCGCTTTCCAAACAGAGAATCCTCCCCGTATAGCAAAACACCCCATTGGTCTGTTTTAACCGTTTTAACTGCTTTTTCAGCTTCCCTTCTATCCACCAATCATCCGCATCCAACCATGCAATATATTCCCCCTTTGACAAATCCAGACCAAGATTTCTAGAAGCAGACACTCCAAGATTTCTGGCATTGCGAATATAATAAATCGGATAATTTGCCTTCTTCTGCAAAAGAGAAACCACTTCCTCTGTCCCATCCACAGATGCATCGTCAATCAAAATTACTTCCAAATCCACCCCCTGTCTCATTACCGATTCCACTGCACAGCTTAGATATTTTCCACAATTATAAGTTGGAATAATAACCGATACCTCTCTCATTCCTACATTTTCCTTTTAACATTCCTCTTTTTAAGTTTTATGCCTCTTAGCACAACCGAAGTCTCCTTCTTCTTTGTCTGCATCCTAATCCATACAAAACAGGCGGTGCTGTACCTTCAGACAGAATGTATACATTCTAAGTCCTTATCCATGGTTTCCCTGGATTCTATATTGAACAGTGAAACTTCACCGTCAATTCCATTAATAAAAAATACCTCGTCTAATTTTAAAATCTTAAAAATAACTCAAAAACCTTTTTCCTACATTTCTAGCCGTATTCAGTCCGCTATTCCCCCGATGCCCATTAGAACAAATAAAAAGCTGCCCGCCATAATAATTTCTCCCCGGCGTATGTCCGTCATTATACCGTCTAATCTTTTCGCCGCACACACTGCAGGAATTAGAAATCCCATAAACAGGAACTTTACTTACCAATATCCCTTCCGAAAATCCCTTATACTTTAAATACCGAATCACTCGCCTCCCAATCCATTCAAAATTGTCTGTCTTTAAATATCCCTTATTCGAAAAATCAATTGCCTGCCGATAATTAGGCACTACAATAACAGTAACCCCTTCTCTTTTACAAAAATCCAAAATCTGCCGACTAATTAAATGTGCATAATATGTATTTACATTCTCTATTTTCTTAAGATACTTTTTCTCTCCTTTTTTCCACTTCCTTATTAACCGCTTCCTCTTTGCTTTCAGTTCTAAACCACCCCGAAAAAAAGATGCCTTTAAAAACTCTCCCGTCCTGCTTATTAAAGCCCCGACAGCAATACTATCCCCACCCGGAAAAGCCAAAGCAAAAATTTTATCTTCCGTCTTCATCCGCTCCGCAACTGTCCGAATATCCTCTACTGTTTTTTGAACCGGAATATGCAGATAAGCCTGTTCCTCTCCCATATAAACCGCTGGAGACAATATCACCGATTCCTTGGGAATCTTACGCCCGCAAAACCGGTACTGCTGCCATTTCCACTTCTCCCCAGTAAAAACCTTAAGCAAAACAGAGCCTTCCTTTAACTCCTTATACATTCCCTTATAATAAACAGGAGCAGCCGAAAATTTCTCCGCCATAGAAGCTCCCGTTATCTTCCTTGCCTGAAAACTTCGCATCATACTAATTGCACAATTAATCGCTGCCCGTCTAAAATAAAGAGGAATCACCGGAAAATCCACCAAAGAAAAAGCTGCCTTCTCCCCTGCCTTTTTCATCTCTCTTGTCCCAACACTAAGAATTTCCAGTTCCCGCATAAGATAAAAATTACTCATAGACAACAAATCTGTCCTCTGTGCTAACAACTCATAATAATGTTTTACAACTCGGTTATACAAAACCGCCGTTTTAGAAAGCCAATCTACGTGCTTATCATAAAACCGCATCCGATAAGTCAGTGTAATATATCCTTCTTTTTCCAACTATAGCACACACCTTTTCCCTTACTTTGTTCCCTATAGATTTAATAGATTTTCATAGAGTAATCTACTCTGCGAAAATGAGATGGTTTGATCTCTGTTTGCAATCATAGCCTTATTTGCGGGATTTGTCAAGAGTGAATATTTTTTTAGTGAAAAAGTAGTGAGAAAAAAGAAAGATTTTGTTGGATATTTGAAATAGAAGAAAAATAAAGTAGAATAAAAAAGGCTTATTTTCTTGGAATTTTATTTTAAGAAAACAAGGTCTTTTTTAATGAAACTTTTTACGCCGTCAGATAAGCCGTCAGGATTTAGAAAAAATAAGAAGAATCGGGGAGGACGCTTGCCGGATTAGGAAATTCTTCACTGGGGCCGTTTGCACTAAGG
>CAJUEI010000051.1 GCA_910585255.1 uncultured Lachnospiraceae bacterium | reverse complement strand
TAAATCCAGAAGCATTAGACGTTCTTACTTTTCGGAGAGCGGAACAGCGGGAAGGGATTACTTCTCCGCTTAAGCGTCCTCCCTTCCCAGTCTCCCACTAAACCATCTTCTTTCCCCCAAAAATTTTACACTATCTATATTAGATATACAGAGATTCAGAAATATTAGACTTTCTTACTTTGATGTCCTCTCCCTTCTCAACTCTCCTCTCTCCATATAAATTTCAGACTTTATAAAATTTTTAGTTTATAACTCTCTTTTAGAATGTTATAATACTCTTAAATAAATAAGGAGGTAAAAATCATGAATCCTATTGTCTACTTTACTAAGACAATTACACCAGAAAAAGTACTTGAACTCTATCAGCGACTAGAAACTCCGTTAAAAGGAAATATTGCCATCAAACTTCATTCCGGCGAAGTAGGCAACCAAAATTTCCTAAAACCAGAATTTTTCAAACCAGTTATAGATGCCGTAGGCGGTACCGTTGTAGAATGTAATACTGCTTATGACGGAGGACGCAATACAACAGAAAAGCACTTAGAAACCCTAAAAAAACACGGCTGGAGCAAATACTTTCAGGTAGATCTGCTGGACAGTGAAGGTCCCGATTTAGAATTACCGATTTCAAACGGAAAAATCATTCAAAAAAACTTTGTAGGAAAAAACTTAGCCAACTACAACTCCATGCTGGTACTTTCCCATTTTAAAGGTCATCCGATGGGTGGTTATGGCGGTGCCCTGAAACAATTATCTATTGGTGTAGCTTCCTCCTATGGCAAAGCCTATATCCATGGAATAGGCACACCGGAAAATTTCTGGACAGCCGATCATGACTCCTTTTTAGAGGCAATGGCAGATGCCGCTTCTTCCGTAATTGATTATTTAAACGGCAATATTCTCTATATCAATGTTATGAAAAATATGTCCGTTGACTGTGACTGCTGTGCTGTTGCTGAAGATCCGTGTATGAAAGACATCGGCATCTTAGCTTCTCTCGATCCGATTGCTATCGATCAGGCATGTATCGATCTTATCTATGCATCTGACGATCCAGGCAAAGATCATTTAATTGAACGTATCGAATCCTTAAATGGCATCCACACCATTGAAGCCGCTGCCGCACTTGGATACGGTTCTAAGGCATACAACCTGATTACTATTGACTAATCCAATTTATTACTATTACTATAAGAAAACAGGGGGTATTTCGTTATGATTTCCAAAAAAGTTACGATTCGAAAAGAAATTTTAAATCCAGAATTTGTTGTAGCAACAGCCAAGTTGTGTTCTTCCTTTAATTCTTCCATCACTATGTATGCAAAAGAACAAACTGTAAATTTAAAAAGTATTGTCAATTTTTTCGGCACACGGTTAAGCCGGGATGAAGAAGTAGAATTAGTATTTACTGGTAATGACGAGGAAGAAGCAAGCAAGGCTATTTTAGAATTATTTGAACCAAAATAAAACTTATTATGTACTGGGGTAATTACATATCTTTATAAGACAAGACCAGAAACTATCTTCTGATCTTGTCTTTTTCTATTAACTATATTTTAGCCAATGAAGGAAGCACATACGCCCAGTCCATATCAGAAGCATAATAAAATTTTGTATATCCTGGTTGATTATAACAGTTATTCTGCCAGGCAATCGAAGTTCGATACATAATATCATGCATCAAAGTAAATAATTTATGTCCTGTCAATTCCACATTTGTATAGATCCGCACAGCACTGTTATCCGCCTTTCTAACCAGCAGTTCCTCTCGAAAATCTCCAAAAATATCTGCCACCAAGCATGGATTTCCCTTTGTTCCATTATTCGTAGCTGTTCCTTCTGGATCTAACATTACTCCATGCGTATTGTCCAAAATTCTGCCGATTGCCTTTTGCTTCAGATAATCCGCTCCATCTAAAATCTGTGTGGAAAGATCGGCTGCCCACCGAATCGGCTGATTGGTTCCAAGCAGATTGTCAGAAAGCTTCTCTCCTGTACAGGAATACATTGTATTTACCCAACACTGCAGTCCCCTTACCTTTGGATTTATATCTCCAATCATACAGCGTCCCAAATCACACTCGGCATACTCTCCAAACAAAACTTCTCCCGTCTCCGCTTCTCGAAGTGCAAATCCATAAGGTGCATCCTTTGCCCCTTCAAATACATTAAAAATTTCTAATCCTGGTCGATCCGGATCAATATTGGCTACATGCATCGCATCCCCATGTCCAAATTTCATATAGGTTTTTCCATCCGGCAGATATCCGTAACTAGAATAGAGCAGACTTCCATCATGATCGATTACAGCCGCTCCATAGATAATTTCCTGACAGCCGTCTCCATCCACATCTGCAGTAGAAAGACTGTGATTCCCCTGTCCTGCCAATATTCCAAAGACAGGATCGCTTCCTTTTGCAATATGTGCATTATCCCGAAACGGATTATTCATAGGCACAAATCCGCTGTCAATCGCAAATCGTTCTACATGTTTTCCATCTATAAAGTCATATGCCACAATCGTAGTCCGGGTATAATATCCACGGCAGATCAATAGAGAAGGATGTTCTCCGTCCAAATATGCCACCCCGGATAAAAACCGATCGACACGATTACAAGGTTCAATCCGCTCCATTGCATAATCTCCCCATAAAAGCCCATCATCTACACGATCGAACTTAAAAGGAATCGTTTCCAGTTCTGTTCCGTCCCCGGCAAACATGGTTAAATACTCAGGACCCTGATAGATAAATCCCTCAAACTGCTCCAACTGATTTTTTTTACTGCGGGAAGGGGCATATACCGAAATAAAATAATCCACCAGCTCTCTTGCATCCTTCTCATTTAAAGGATAAGCATATTTCTTCTCTATCCCAAAACACTCCTCCAAGGTCTTAGGCCAATGCCCGTTCTTTACCTCCTGATGTTCCGTCCAGCCAGTAAATACCTCCACCAAATGTTCATAATAATCCCTCGCACTGCACACATAATTGTCAGAATGAGTATAACCCTTTCTTATGTCTTCTTCCGGCATTGTAATATAATGTTCCGATTTTACAGAGCCATCTGCATAATAAATCGTCATCTTTGTACCAGGTGCTGTCTTTACTGACATCTCTGCTTTTCCATCATAATCAAAATCATACACCATAAACTGAGTATAATGAGCACCTGACCGTATATTTACCCCCATATCCAACCGCCAAAGCAACGTCCCGTCCAGCCGATAACAATCAAGCAAACAATTCCCTGTATACCCTTTAATCGAAACATCATGTGAATTAGTAGGATCCCACTTTACAATATACTCATACTCTCCATCTCCGTCTACATCCCCTACACTCATATCATTAATCTGATATACATACTTCTCCCCAACCGGCGTTACACCGCCCTCTGGAATCCTCATAGGAATATCAATATAATTCTCTCCTGTCTTCCAAGCCTGCACCGCCTTACAAGGTTCTGCCTCCACCCCATTCCAAACTGCAGCAACCGAATAAAAATCCTCCATTCCTCCTTCTGTATCAATATAATTTGTACTGTCTGTTACCAAAGCAATCCTCTTGCCGTTTCTATAGATCACAAAATCCGTTCCAGTCATCCCTGTTTCCGAATACCCATTCACTTCTTCAAGCATCAGCCGCCAGCCTAAAAAAATTCCAGTCTTTGCCTTTACTGCAATTAATCCCCGATTTAGCTTTTCAAGCTGCTCACAAAAAACCTTCCGAACCGGACTTTTTAAAATCTCACTCACAATTTCTGTCCCATCTTTCTTTTTACAAACCACCTTAAAATAATGCGGCACATGAGTTGCCTTATGCAGAACATACTCCCTCCCTTTTGTCTCTGCTACCTTCTTAAACTTTGTACCAGAAAGATTCTTATCCGCCCAAAAAACCTCATAATTCTTCCCGTCTTCCACCTGATTCCATACAATCGTTACACTATCATCCTCTATACATGCAATCTCCAAATTTATTCTTTCTTCCATCCTAATTAACCTCTCCTACTCAAATCAAAATCTAAAATTAAAATCCAAAAACCTAATGAAAAATCCAAAACTAAATTAAAGTTTAAAAGCCTAAAATTAAATTAAAATCTATAACCAAAAACTAAATCAAATCTATAACCAAAAACTAAATCTAAATCCAAAAACTGTTGTAAAACAAACCGACAAAAAGAGACTGCCATATGACAGCCTCTTTCCTGCATTACCATATATGCTTTCCGCTCTTATACAGCTATTCCTAAAAAATCCTCATTAATTCCCTTTATACTGTTCATTTACTTCATCAATCAAAGCCTGTCCGCCAGTAGACAGCCAAGTATCCCATGCCTGCTGCAGTCCTGCTTCATCAATCTGTCCGCAAATATACTGTGTTCTAGCTTGAGAAAGCAACTGATCCAAAGTAGCTCCGCTCAAGGAATAAGTAGAAGAATTAATCAAATAAGCATCCGCCGGATTAAATACCGCATAAGGAATATTCTCCTCCCGCACCTGATTCATTCTCTGTGTCCGCTCATTTTCTTCCTTTATAGGAGAAGTCTGAGACATATTAGGAATATAAGCAACTGTCTGGTTCAGAGCCTGATATGCTTTAGCCGCATTTGCATCGGTAGGATCTTTAATATCTACTAAATATCCATTCTCATCCAGCTCCCAATGCACATCCTGCAGTCCCCAAGCAGAAAGAACCAACATCTCGTCATCACACATCTTATCTAAGAAATGCAGACAATTCTCAATCTTTTCATCTGTATTACAAGTAGAAGCACTTAATACAAACATTCCGTTATATCCAGTAGTAGCCAATGTCTTATCATTAATTGTACCAATCAAATTCATAGAAGCCGTTTCCTGACCCTCTATTACAGAAGGAATACTATTATTTACAAAATAATCCCAGATTCTTCTTCCTCCATCTGTTGTATCAATAAAGATTCCACATTCTCCATTCTTTACATTATCTTCCCACTGATCCGTACCACGAACTGCCCAATCCTGATATACCAAACCATCATCATATATCTTCTTAAACCAGTCAAGTGCTTCCTTATACTCTGGCTGCATATGAATCGGAACCAGTTTTCCTTCCTGCTCTACCCATTTATTTCCAACGCCAAACCAAGTCTGCATAATATCAAATGGTCCTGTATACTGGCAAAGTGCAAGCCCATACGTATCATCCTGCCCGTTTCCATCTGGATCTCCATAAGTAAATTTAGACATCATCTCATACATATCATCTACCGTTTTTGGCTCAGCAATCCCTAATTTTTCTGCCCAGTCTGCACGATATGCTATTCCATAACGTCCGATTACTCTTGCACGATAAATTCCGATTAATTTTCCGCCCACGGTAAGCGACTGGCATACATTTGGGTTTGCCTGAGAAAGATTTGGATATTTTGCAGAATCAAACATATAATTATTCAAATCTACAAAAGCTCCTGCATTTGCTGCACTGATAATAGCACCTGTAATATTTCCAACTGCCATAACCATTGGCATTTCTTTTGGATTAGCCAGTGCCAAAGTTACTTTTTCTTCCAAAACATCATTTGCAACCCATGTAAAATCCACCTTTGTATTCGTATAATCTTCCATTAAAGCAAGACATTCTTCTGCATAAGGAATCGAAGCACCTTCACTTAACGGATTTCCTTCAAAGTCAATCGTCATAAACGTAATTTCTGCCTTCTCCTTATTCTCAGGCTGTGTTGTAGTGGCATTGTCGCCGGAAGCCGTTGTACCAGCAGAACTATTTGCTGTAGTTGCAGCAGTAGTTGTCGTATTGGAAGGAGAATTCCCATTTCCTCCGCAAGCTGTCATACTGGCAAGCATAGCTGCTGCCAATGCAATCGCCGTTACTCTTCTCGTTTTTCTTCTCTTCATAATGATCCTCCTTAATTATAATAAACTGCACCGATGCCCCATTAACATTCTGCTGTTAAAGAAACACCCCTCTGTAACAATATATTTTACTTTGGTTCTCTATTTTTTAGATAAATAACCAACACTTGTTACCTCTTATTACCCTTTTACTGCTCCAACCATAACACCCTTTGTAAAATACTTCTGAACAAACGGATATACCACTAAAATCGGCAAAGTTGCAACCACGGTAGCTGCCATCTTTACTGCCTTATCCGGCGGAACACCATTTGACTCATAGTCAAATGCATCCGCATTAATTCCTCCTGCAAGTAATACAATACGGCGTAATACAATCTGAACGGTCTCCTTCCGGCTGTCACTTAAATAGATCATCGCATTAAAATAATCATTCCAATATCCCACTGCATAGAACAAAGAGATAGAAGCAATAACCGGCTTTGAAAGCGGTATTACAATCTTGGCGAAAATTCCAATATCCGTACAGCCGTCTATTCGTGCCGCCTCATCCAATTCCGCCGGCAGCTCCTGGAAGAAATTCTTTACAATAATCATATTAAAAGGACTGATTGCACCAGGCAAAATCAATGCCCAATAAGAATTATACAATCCAAGACTCTGAATCCATAAGAAAGACGGAATCATACCGCCAGAGAACAGCATGGTTACAATTACCATATTTAACAGAGCATTTCTTCCTCTCATATAGGCCTTTGAAAGCGGATAAGCAAATGTAGTAGTAAAAAACATATTTACCATTGTCCCCACCACTGTTAAATAGATCGAATTCCTTAAGCCCTTAAAAATATCACCTGTTTTTACAATATAGTTATATGCATTTAAAGAAAATTCACGCGGTATAATGAAAAATGCCCGTTCTGTTAATTCTTTCTCCGTTGCAAAAGAACCAGCAATTACATAGAGGAAAGGAAGCAATGTACAAAGTCCGACCAACCCGATTCCGGTATAGATAATCACATCCGTAACCTTATCTCCGGTACTTTTTTTAATTCGATTTTCTTTCGCTGTTTTCACTTCTGCCATAAGATCTCTTCCTCCTTTCTAATAAATACCGGATTCACCGGCTTTTTTTGCAACCCAGTTTGCACCAAGCACCATAATCATACCAACTACTGACTTAAATAAACCTGCTGCCTGACTAAAGGAATACTGTGCATTTTTAATACCTTTAATATAAACATAAGTATCAAACACTTCTGCTTTCGCCACATTTAACTCATTTCTCATTAAGAAAATCTGTTCATAACCAGTATTTAAAATTGAACCGACACGCAGAATCAGCATCATAATAACGGTTCCCTTAATTGTTGGCAAAGTAATATGCCACATCAATCTCCAGCGCCCTGCCCCGTCTACACGTGCTGCTTCATAGAGCTGCATATCTACACCAGACAGTGCAGCAAGGAATACAATCGTACCATAACCAGTTTCTTTCCAAATACTCTGTCCGATAATCAAACCTCTAAAATACTTTGGACTTCCCAAAAGATCAACGGTATTTCCTGTAATACCTTTAATAATCATATTGATAATACCATCATTTACATTTAATAGCTGATACGTTAAACTGGCAACAATAACCCAAGATACAAAATGTGGAATATAGATAAACGTCTGAATCGTTCTTTTATATCCATCATGCCGAATTTCATTTAAAAATAAAGACAAAATAATTGGTGCCGGAAAATACAATACCAAACTCAGCAGAGAAATCCCAAGCGTATTACTTAACAGCATCCAAAAATCTCCACCAGTAAAGAAGTTCTTAAAATTCAAAAGCCCTACAAACGGACTCTTTAAAAATCCCATAAATGGACTAAAATTCTGAAACGCTATCACAATACCAAGCATTGGTATGTACCGAAACACAATAAAATAGATAAGCCCAGGAAGCAGCATCACATACAGCCACTTATGCCGTTTGATATACTTTGCCAAAGATTTCTTCTTATCTTCTCTGGAAAGAATTTCGAGTGCTTCTGGAGAAATTGTATTTTTCTTCTTGCTCATAAATTGCCCCTCCTCTTTCCTTTTTACTTTCTTTATCGGAATTATGCACTTTGCACTTGATCAAGTTATAATTTCATATCCCGTTAGTGCAATAGTACAATAAGAGTGCAATTACATCAATACTCAATATCTTTCCTATTCAAAAGTTTCAACAAAATTAACAAAATTTTCCTGATATTTTTATTAAAAATTTCTATTTATTATCATTATCTTTTTCTATTTTTTTAATTAAATAAGCAAATGATTATTAAATTTTCCTATGTGACTGGCGATACTTCCCCGGCGTTTCTCCCTCCAGCTTACTAAAAAACCGAATAAAATTCTGTGCATTGGTATAATTTAGCTTTATTGCGATATCATTTACCGTCATCTTTGTTTCCAGCAATAACCGCTTTGCCTCCTGAAGGCGATACTCTGCTACATAATCACTAAAAGTTGTATTCTTCTCCATCTTAATTACTTTCCACAAGTAAGTCGGATGGTACCCCAATGTATCTGCACACTCAGTCAGTGTCAAATCTCCGCTGTGCTCCTCTACTAACCGCTGAATCTCAGCCATAATCTCAGAAGACTTACTGGTTCGGTAATTTTCCAACCCATCTACAATCGGCACAATCACTTTATATTTCAGACAGCTTCGAATCTTATCCATATCATACAGCATTGTAAACTTCTGAAACAAAGCACTTACTCCATCTGTGAAAACCCTTTCTGTCTGCAGTCCCGCATCAGTTGCCACCAAAATCAATGCAACAATCATTCGCTGCAGATAGAGAGCACTCTCTCCCTGAGGAACCTTTTTCTCCAAAAGAAAATCAATAAAATTATCTGCCAGCAAAAATGCCTCCTCTGTATTTCCCCCGTCAACGGCCTCTTTAATCTGCTTTTCCAACAATTTATCATACGTATAAGTCTGATGATTTTCCTGCCTTTTAATATCCGCATGAAACATCACCCCCTCATGATCCCATACTCCTTCTGCTGCCATAATTTCATTATTCTTTACTGACTCAATACTCTCCCGATAGGCCTCTCGAAAACCGGAAAAATGGCGGCACAAACTACTGACTCCCATCGATACCATCATCTGATATTGTTCTGTAACAAATCTTTTTAAATTCTCATAAAAATGCAGAACTTTCTCATCCAAATTTTCCTCTTCCCCGCCAAATACCACAATAATTGCTTTTGCATTACAAACCGGTGCCATCACTAACTGCAAACGAATTTCCTCTGGCATATGTTCCATAACAGAAAGCCGAAGGGCATCTTGTCTTGCTTCGTCATAGACCTCTTTATATTCCAACGACTTAAAGATAATCGCTCCCAGCAGATAATTCGCATACACCGGCATAGAAAGCTGTTCTAAATATGCTGTAATCTGCTCTCCGCTGATATCTCCATTAATCAAATGCAGCAAAAATAATTCCGTAAGCTGTTCCTTCTGTTCTGACATCAGCCGTTCCATATTTACATTGGCATCCACCAAAATATCAATTTTATTGGCAATATACTCCAATTCATTTTTAGAGCGAACTTCTGCTTCCGTTCCAAATCCCACATGATTTGCAAGAGAAGAGACTGGTTCATAAAGTCTCCGTGTAATCAAAACCACTGCAAAAACCGCAACCAAACCAAGCAAAAGTAAACATCCGGTAATTGAAAGAATACTCATTGCCTCATTCTGTACCGTATTCCAATTATAACTTACTACATAAGTCCAATCTAACTGCTTCGAACTCGCCTCAGCAATAATATAAGTTTTTCTGTCGGCAAGACGAATTCGATTCTTTCCCTCTAAACTTCCCGTTGTCTGAAAATCCAAAAGCTGTTCTGCTATCTTTCTGTCTGTAGCATAAATCAATTCCCCATTTCCGTCAAAAACCATCACATCACCATTGGCAAGATTCTCCTGCATCAAACCAAATAATTTCTCCATATTCACTTTTATAATCATCATCGCATGTGTCTTTGCACTGCTGACCGGCAGTTTATACACCAGAAGCAACCCATCCATCTGTATCCATTCCCGGCTTTTAAACTTAGCCTCCTCTGCAGGTGCCCAATTATAATTCCAAAAACTCCGTTCAATAAATTCCATCTTATAAGAATATAATCCTTCCACTGCCTCTTTATTTTTCACAAGTAAATAAGGATACATGCCCATATTGCTAAGCACCCATCTATTTTCAAAATTTACAAAGGAATATCCCGAAACGTAATCTGATACCATCGACTCTCCAGAGAGAGCAGAAATACCCCCCCGTATATAAGAATAATAAGAATAATCCAGATCGGCTTCTAACAGCCATGCAATTTCCTCATCCAAAACCTCTGCCGTATAATACTTCTTCATATTTCCAAGTGCAGTATCCACCCTAGAAACCGTCTGTTCCACAACTGCTTCCATAGAAGTATAAATCCGAAGTGCAGATTCTTTTAAATAATTATAATAAGAATACCCTCCCAAAACAATCAGAGGGATAAAGGTCAAAAAGATTAAATAAAAAAAGATTCTGTATTTATATTGAAATTTTCTTACCTTTGTTATCCTGTCCTTCATCTTGTTTCCCATTGCTTCTTCACATCTCCCAAACAGCAAAATATAGGTCTGTCTCCTATTGCTAAAACATACGAATATTTTTGTATTTATATTTATTATATATGAAATCTGCACAAATTGGAAGCAAAATTTAAGATAGTAGCAATTTACTCCAAAATCAAATCCCAAAGGGGACGCCAGAGTAAATCAGAGGGAGCTGTTCCGCTCTCCGAAAAGCAGAAGCTCTAAGACTTCTGAATCTACCTGTACCCAACCGGACGGATCGGGGTGCAATTCGCCCGTACAGCGGGCTAAACACACCCCTTTTTTTGCCATTCGAGAATGGCAAAAAATCCTAGTTGATCGACAGAAGTCTAAGAGCTTCTAGCTTTCCTCCGAAGTCACATCTCCCTCTGATTTACTCTGGCTGTATTGTCTCACAATCTACGTCTCGTTTTTTACTCCTATATGGATACATAAGTCAACTAAATACGTTTTATTTTCCGTTTCTCTGCGGATATATGAGTCAACTAAATACATTTTATTTTCCGTTTCTCTGCGGATATATGAATCAACCAAATATATTTTATTTTTTGTTTCTCTGTAGATACATGAATCAACCAAATATATTTTATTTTCTATTTCTCTATGAATGCATGAGTCAACCAAATATGTATCAGCAGGAAAAAACAGCTGGAGTGGGGAAACGATCCCTTTCCGATGTGACTTCGGAGGAAAGTTAGAAAGTCTTATGCTTCTGTCGATCGACTAGGATTTTTTGCCATTCTCGAATGGCAAAAAAAGGGGTGTGTTTAGCCCGTTGCACGGGCGAATTGCACCCCGGTCCGTCCGGTTGGATGCAGGTAGATTCAGAAGCATTAGACTTTCTTACTTTCCGTAGAGCGGAACAGCGGGAAGGGATCGTTTCCCCACTCCAGCGTCCTCCCCTCCAAAACCAAAAGGCCGAAAACCTACTTGTCTTCGACCTTTTCTTCTATCTAATTACAATCCATTATCAAATAACCAATATTAAACTGACATTAAAACAGTATAAAACTTATTCTTCTATTAATTCTACTGTAACCGGATCTAACTTCCAGATATCATTAACATATTCCTGTATTGTACGGTCAGAAGAGAACTTCCCGCATTTTGCCGTATTTAATATTGCCATTCTTGCCCATCTCTCTGTATCCAGATATGCCTGTTCTACCTGTACCTGGGCTGCAGCATACGAGCGGAAATCCTTTAATATAAAATAAGTATCCGCCTTATCGCTCTGCTTTGTATTTAAAAGAGAATCATAAATTTCACGGAATAATTCTGGATTCTCAGGAGAATAAAATCCATTTACCAACTGCATCAATACTTTTCGAATATCTGCATCCTCATTATAGATCTCCATCGGATCATATTTTCCATTGCTCTCGTAAGCAATTACTTCATCTGAACTTAACCCAAAGATAAATGCATTTTCCTTACCAACTTCTTCTACAATCTCAATATTTGCACCATCCATTGTTCCAAGAGTCGGAGCACCATTTAACATAAATTTCATATTTCCAGTACCAGAAGCCTCTTTACTTGCAGTCGAAATCTGCTCACTTACATCTGCTGCCGCAAAAATAATTTCCGCATTGGATACCCGATAATTTTCAATAAATACTACTTTTATCTTTCCATTGATAGAAGTATCCTGATTGATAACATCTGCAACGCTATTAATTAACTTAATAGTCAGTTTTGCCCGGCGGTAGCCTGCTGCTGCCTTTGCACCAAAGATAAAGGTTCTTGGATAGAATTTCATCTCTGGATTCTCTTTAATCTGATTATACAGATACATTACATGCAAAATATTTAAAAGCTGTCTCTTATATTCATGCAGCCGCTTTACCTGCACATCAAATATCGAATTCGGATCGACTTCAATTCCGTTGTGCTCTTTAATATATTTTGCCAGACGGACTTTATTTTGATACTTGATATCCATAAACTCTTTCTGTGCCTGCTTGTCATCTGCAAGCGGCGTCAGCTTATCCATCTGCTTTAAATCTGTAATCCAGCCGTCTCCGATATGATCCGTTACCCACTTTGCAAGCAGCGGATTTCCATGTAACAGGAATCTTCTCTGTGTAATTCCATTGGTTTTATTATTAAACTTCTCCGGCATCATCTGATAAAAATCACGCAGCGTTTCTTTCTTTAAAATTTCTGTATGAAGCTGTGCTACACCATTTACCGAGAATCCTCCTACAATCGCAAGATTTGCCATTCTTACCTGTCCATTGTAGAGAATAGCCATTGCTTCTACCTTCTCCGGCTGATTTGGATAGCGTTCCTGAATCTCCCGTTCAAATCTGCGGTTAATCTCCTCTACAATCTGATAAATTCTTGGAAGCAGTCTGGCAAACAGATCAATTGGCCACTTTTCCAACGCTTCTGACATAATCGTATGATTGGTATAAGCACAAGTCTTTGTAGTAACCTCCCATGCCTCATTCCACTCTAAGCCCTCTTCATCCATTAAAATCCGCATCAATTCTGCAACGGTTACAGACGGATGAGTATCATTTAACTGGAATGTTACCTTTTCATAGAGTTTTCTGACATCTCCATGCTTATCTTTATATTTTCTTACTGCCGTTTGAATACTTGCCGATACAAAGAAATACTGCTGTTTTAACCGCAGCTCTTTTCCTGCATAGTGATTGTCATTTGGATATAAAACCTCTACAATATTTCTTGCCAGGTTCTCCTGCTCCACTGCCTTCTGGTAATCTCCTCGGTCAAATGATGCTAAATTAAAACGATGTACTGGTTCTGCATCCCAGATTCTTAATGTATTAATTACATTATTGCCATATCCCACTACTGGCATATCATAAGGTACAGCCCGAACTACCTGATAGCCTTCCTGAATAAACATATCTCTTCCGTTTGAATCTCGATCCATTCGTACATAACCGCCGAATTTTACCTCTGTTGCATACTCATCCCGACGGATTTCAAATGGATTCCGATTCTTTAACCAGTCATCTGGTGCCTCAATCTGATAACCATCCTCAATCTTCTGCATAAACATTCCATAGCGATAACGAATCCCGCAGCCATATGCCGAATATCCTAAAGATGCAAGAGAATCTAAGAAACAAGCGGCAAGTCTTCCCAAACCACCATTTCCCAATGCTGCATCTGGTTCCTGATCTTCAATCACATTGAGATCCACTCCCAGTTCTTCCATTGCTTCCTTTACACCATCATAAAATGTCAAATTAATCAAGCTGTTTCCAAGTGCTCTTCCCATTAAAAATTCCATTGACAAATAATAAACCGTCTTTGGATCGGATCTCTCATATTCTTTCTGTGTAGCCAGCCAAGCATCAATAATGGCATCCTTTACTGCATAAGATACAGCTTGAAAAATCTGCTCTGGTGTAGCCTCCTGCATTGGTTTTCTGTACAGAGTCTTTACATTATAGACAACACTTCTTTTAAAAAATTCTTTGTCAAATTTGCGGTTACTCAACGTTAATACCCTCCTCTTAATTCTGTGAATTTTTCTTAGGCTAATACTGCTGTTTCAGATGACCTACTCATCTTTCCTCCTAATTATAACCAATTTAATTCGGTTATACAAGCAAAAACCGATAGATCTTACAGGTTTTTTCTATCTGTTCTTAATTATTTCCTTTTTCAATCCTAATCGACAAGATAAATTCTCTATCTGTATTAGAAAAATACACCTCTCCCTGGTATCTTTCAACTGCTAGGCAAATACTTTTTATTCCATATCCATGCAGTGTATGTTCCTTCTTCTCTGTAACCAATTCTCCCCTTCTTTTCTGAGGGGCATGTTCAATACTGTTTTTTATACAAATAATAAGAAAAGATTGTCTTTCAAATGCTTTTACCACAATATATCTCTGACGGCTCTTCTGCTTTTCGCACGCCTCTAAAGCATTGTCTAACGCATTAACAAATATCGTACAAATATCCTCATTTCTCAGTATAGAAAGACATCCCTCTTCTATTACAACCTCCATTGCAGTCTGTGCTTTCTGTGCCGCCTGCTTTTTATCATTTAATATAATATCTGCCATATTGCTTCCAGTATGATAATAGGATTCTGCCCTAGTCAGACTCCCGTACAATTCTTCTATATAAGTATGCACTTCACTGATATCCTTCATCTGACTTACGGCAAAAAAATGTTTTTTCATATCATGATACAAGCTATACAGTTCCGTCTGCAGCCGAATCTGACTTTCATAATACTGCAGTGTTTTACTCATATATCCATTGATTTCCAGCAATGTCTTTTCATTTTCTTTTTGTATAAAATACCGAAAAAACACTGCCGTCAAAAAAAAATAAAGAAAAAGAATCATCAGCCCAATCCCTGTCATTCCTAAAGCAACAGGAGAAAGATATGCCTTCTTTACAGCAGTATTCGCTGTTATAAGCAGCAGTCTTGAAAAACAGATTGAGCATAAAATCAAAATAAATATTTCTCGATTTGTATAGGGATACCTGCCTCCTTTTCTCTTTATCGCAATTACCATCAGTCCCGCATAAGTAAGCGGAATCGCCAGATAAACCGCCTCCAAAGCAAAATTAATATGCCTGAATAAATCTGAAAAAAATAAAATACGATTAAGCCCTAAAAGAATTTCTACGGAATAACCAAAGGAGAATAAAAAGGAAATTATTAAAACCAAACCACTCTTTCCCCACTCTTTTAAGGCTTTAAGCTCCTGTGGACGTGTCAGCCAGATAGAGGAAATCTCCATATAGGCAAAAATCAACAATAATACTATCCTATAAATAATATAAAATTTGTCCTCATAAACGATATCCAGCAAACCAATCAAACCTCTTCTATCTTTTTTCTACCCCAATTAAACTATTCTCTCCATTAATATCCCATTCCTTTGTATAGCCGTTTATCTGTCCCGTCAAAATCTCTTCTGCAAGTACTACTCTTCGAATCTCTTCACCATACTTCTGCAAAATCCCGGCAATTTTTTCATTTTTATCCTGATATACCAAAATCCGATCCGTTACTTCAAACCCAGCTTCCTTCCGCATAGTCTGAATTTTACTAATCAGCTCCCGAACATATCCCTCTTCAATCAATTCCTCTGTAAGATTTGTATCCAATACAACCGTGATCCCCTTCTCACTGTCTGACACATACCCCTCTACCTGAGCTGCATCAATTAAAAGATCCTCTTTTTCTAACACTTCTTCCTTTCCGTCTAAAACAACGGTAAGTGTTCCCCTCTCATTTATTTCATCCATTGCCTGGTTTCCATTCAGTGTACTAAGTAGTTCTTTCAGCCGATTGATCTGCTTTCCAAACCGTTTTCCCAACGTCCGAAGCTGCGGTTTAAAGCTATAAGAAGTAAACGCACGCACATCATCTGTAAACTGTACTTCTTTTACATTCAGTTCATCTCGAATAATATCTGTATAAAACTCAGACAAATTATGTCCTTCCATCTTTACAAACATCACTTTCATCGGCTGCCGATTCTTTCTATTTGAAGCATTTCGGCAGGCACGCCCCAACACCACAATCTCTAATACCTTTTCCATATCCGCTTCTAACTTTGTATCAATAAAAGCCGAATTGACAACAGGAAAATCACACAGATGAATACTCTCTGGTGCTTCTGGATCAATACTGCGAACCAAATTCTGATAAATTTCCTCTGTCATAAAAGGAATCATCGGAGCAGCTGCCTTACAGATCTCAACCAACGCCGTATACAACGTCATATAAGCATTAATCTTATCCTGCTCCATTCCCTTTGCCCAAAAACGCTCTCTGCACCGTCTTACATACCAGTTACTTAGCTCATCCACAAAATCCTGCAGTGCCCTTGCTGCTTCAGGAATCCGATAATTTTCCAGATTACTGTCCACTTCGCCAATCACGGTATTTAACTTAGACAGCAGCCACTTATCCATAACCGGAAGCTTTTCATACTCCAATGCATATTGGGTTGCATCAAATTGATCGATATTCGCATAAGTAACAAAAAATACATAGGTATTCCACAGCGTCCCCATAAACTTACGCTGTCCCTCTGTCACAACCTTGTCATGGAACCGATTCGGAAGCCATGGAGCACTATTAATATAGAAATACCAGCGAATCGCATCTGCTCCATGCTTTTTTAGTGCCTCAAACGGATCGACTGCATTTCCCTTTGATTTCGACATTTTCTGTCCATTCTCATCCTGCACATGCCCCAATACAATTACATTCTTATAAGGTGCCTGATTAAATAACAACGTAGATTCCGCCAGCAAAGAATAAAACCACCCTCTGGTCTGATCCACCGCTTCCGAGATAAAATCCGCCGGAAACTGCTGTTCAAAAAGTTCCTTATTCTCAAAAGGATAGTGATGCTGTGCAAAAGGCATCGCCCCAGAATCAAACCAGCAGTCAATCACTTCTGGAACCCGCTTCATCTCTTTTCCGCACTTTGGACAGCGAATCGTTACCGTGTCAATAAACGGTCGATGCAGTTCAATCTCCTCTGGACAATTCTCCGACAATTCCTTTAACTCCTGAATACTGCCGACTGCATGCTGTTCTCCACATTCACACTCCCAGATATTTAACGGTGTTCCCCAATACCGATTCCGACTGATTCCCCAGTCCTGCACATTTTCCAGCCAATCCCCAAAGCGTCCCTTTCCGATACTCTCAGGAATCCAATGAATGGTATTATTATTGCGGATTAAATCCTCTTTTACTGCAGTCATTTTAATAAACCATGACTCTCTCGCATAATAAATCAAAGGCGTATCACATCTCCAGCAGTGCGGATAGCTATGTTCAAACTTCGGTGCATCAAACAAAAGCCCCTTTGCATCCAGATCTTTTAAAATCATAGGATCTGCCTTTTTACAAAATACTCCAGCATAAGAAGTCTCCTTCGTCATCTCTCCCTTTCCATTTACCAACTGCACAAACGGCAGATCATAATTCCGTCCCACCTTCGCATCATCTTCACCAAAAGCAGGGGCAATATGCACTACACCAGTACCATCTGTCAATGTAACATAAGAGTCACAAGTAACATAAAATGCCTTCTTATTCTGTTTTTCACAAATCCCAACCGCACAATCAAAAAGCGGTTCATACTCCTTATACTCCAGATCCTTTCCAATATAACGCTCTACAACCTCATAAGGAGCGGTTGCCCTCTCTCCCCCTAAAAGCGTCTCTGCCAACGCCTCTGCCAAATAATACTGATATCCGTCCGCCGTCTTTACTTTCACATAGTTTTCCACCGGATTTACACAAAGTGCAACATTCGAGGGCAATGTCCAAGGTGTCGTTGTCCAAGCCAAAATATAGGCATCTTCCCCCTTTACCTTAAACCGAACAACAGCTGAGCGTTCCTTTACATCCTTATATCCCTGTGCCACCTCATGAGAGGAAAGCGGTGTTCCGCAGCGAGGACAATAAGGCACAATCTTAAAACCTTTATACAGCAGCTTCCTCTCCCAGATCTGCTTCAATGCCCACCACTCCGATTCAATAAAATCATTGTGATACGTCACATAAGGCTCTTCCATATCTGCCCAAAACCCAACTGTAGAAGAAAAATCCTCCCACATCCCCTTATACTTCCACACACTTTCTTTACAATACCCGATAAAAGGCTCCAATCCATACTCCTCAATCTGCTCTTTTCCATCCAGTCCAAGCATTTTCTCCACTTCCAGCTCCACAGGAAGTCCATGTGTATCCCATCCAGCCTTCCGAGGAACCAGATACCCTTTCATGGTACGATACCGAGGAATCATATCTTTAATTACCCGTGTCAGCACATGACCAATATGAGGTTTCCCATTAGCGGTAGGCGGTCCGTCATAAAAAGTATAAACTTCCCCCTCCTTTCTGTGCTCCATACTCTTCTTAAAGATATCATTCTCTTTCCAAAACTGCTCAACCTCTTTCTCCCTTGCAACAAAATTCATGTCGCCTGTCACTTTATTATACACCGCATTTTCTCCTTTCCTACAAATAAAAAAGCCTCCGCCCTGCAAACAGGACAAAGACCACACTTTCTTTGCTATACCACCTATTCCAACATACAGTCCCTTTCGGGGTAAATATGAGTTCCTTTTAACGGAGGAAACCCGTCTGCATTTACTTACAGGCATCTGACTGTCTCCCAACCATCCCTGCCTATTTTTAATCCAGCAACTCCGAAGTGATTTTCAATACTCTGCTACCGCTATCGGCTCTCATCCCTCCGACTCTCTGTAAGTTTCACAAAATATCTACTCTCTTCATCTACGTCTTTCCTTAATAATTTATAATTTCCCTAATTATAAAAAGATTTATCCTGCTTGTCAAGACTAAAAAAACAAAAATAAAAATCCAGCACAAATAAAAGAAAAAATCTCCAAACAGGACGCCAGAGTAGATCAGGATACACTGTTCCGCTCTCCAGAAAGCAGAAGCTCTAAGACTTCTGAATCTAGGTGTATCCGCCCGGACGGACCGGGGTGCAATTCGCCCGTACAGCGGGCTAAACACCATAGGTGAGAACTTAAGAAAAAAAGAGAGGAAAAATGCC
>CAJUEI010000050.1 GCA_910585255.1 uncultured Lachnospiraceae bacterium | reverse complement strand
AATCGAGGTGAAATGTTACAGCACTCGGACATTTCAAAAATAAGACTTTCTAACTTTTCTCCGAAGTCACAGCAGCAAGGGATCGCTTTCCCACTCTGACTGTCTTTCCTGCCTGTTATATGTAAAAAGAATAGCTCAAAAATGTTTGTTTTTTCTGTCAAATCGGATATTCGCAATCGGCTTCTCTACTTGCTCATAACCTAATATTTTTAATTTTAAATATTAATATTATGGTAAACGAATGATTCTTCTATAACAGTAATAATTTTTTGATAATCTGTAAGCGTATTCATAAACGGAATCACGATAAAAGGCAGTATAGCAAGGAAAAACATAGATTCCCCCGTCACCTCCGCAAATAGAACAGCCTCCGTCACCGCCTTTTATGTACTGTGTATTATCAATAATTTCATTTTTATATGAATCATATGCAATAAATAATCCTAACATATTGGGTTGCTCCAATATTCCAGACTCTGTATTGTTTTCTTTGCTGACAGTACCTACACCATAAATTTCTTCTATCACATCACTTAATGTATCGCCCCAGCGAAATAATGTACGTGTTCCGCCATTACAGAGATACTCCCATTCATCTTCTGTAGCCAATGTAAAAGGACTTTCTTTTAATGAGCAAACAGCCTGTTCTAAAGATGAGGCATCTTCTTCAAGATAGCGGCTGTCTACTTCTACAATCATATCACCAATATCAACTGTCCGCAGAGGTGATAAACATTGAGACAGATGTTCATTCCATTTCAGCATATAATTTTCCCAGCTTATATAAGCTTCCATTTCCTCTTTTTCACTTTCCAAATCTTCTGCCAATTTTAATCTCAACTCATCTGCTTTCTTTTCGTCTGTATTCGCTTTTTCAATTTCTTTTTGATAATATTCCTGCAAACCCTCTATTCTTCCCAAATAGTGTTTATGACCTTCCGTGAATTCTTTTTTTAATCCTTCCAATACACCTTCCCCTAAAGGGCACTGATTTACATCCCATCCCAAAACAACATGTTTCTGACCTGCTACAAAGACAAACTGTGTGCCTTCATATTCCAAAAGCCATGTTTCCCGTTCTACTCCGTTCATACTCGTTTTAATTGTTTTTATAAATTCAAACTCTATTCCCAATGCTTCAATACGGGAACGAATATCTGCTAATGATTCTGACATTGTTGTCTTCTCCTTTTCCATTATAATTTATTTCTATCCGTTTGTTCTCTCTATCATCTGAAATAATTTGATGTTTATCTTTTACACATCAAACAATATGGTATTGAATGGAATATGTCTGCACACCTTTTGCAAATCTCTCTAAACTTATTTTACAATTATTTCATAGTTAATTCTCATCCCTGCATATCCTGCATTATTTGGTTCCTCACATTTATTTATAAATTTAAAACCTACACTTTCATACATGTGTTGTGCAGGAATAAGAATTTCATTTGTTGTAACCATAATCCTTTTTGCTCCTTGTGCAATAATACGTTTTACCGCTTCCTGCATCTGCTGCTTACCATAACCATTTCCTTTATATTTTGCTGCAATGCAATTATGCCCAATTTCCGCAGATATAGGTAGATTGGTTGGATTCCATGATACAAACCCTATAGGAATACCGCTGAGAACAGTCATAAAACCGCTGAACTCTGCGATATGCGGATTATCATAGAAAAATTTTTCAAACTCCTGCCATTGATTTAAACAATCACGCTCAAATCTTGGCTCAAAAGAATACCCTTCTTTCAAAAGGGCACAAAGTGTTCCTCGTGGGAAATCCGTTATTTTTCTAAACTCAATATCCATAAATTTACCTCTACAAATAATAACGTACATTCTCTGCCTTATATAATTTATGTGCGGAAAGAAAGCTTGGTTTTCGCATCCTATTTCTCAGCACAATCCTCTATATACTGTTAGCAATGTCCATATTATAAGCAAAGTATAGCAGAAACGATACACTGTGGCAACCGTTAATTTTGTAGTCTTAACCCCTCTTCTAAAGCGAATGGAATTTTGTCTGTATATAAAGCTGTCACTATCACTTTTTCACTTGCAGTTTTCTTCTCTCTGTATTATAATCTGAATATTGTCAAATAAAATTTACCAATAAATTGCTATAACATATCATAAAAGAAGGGAATGTCTTTTCTCTGCTTCTAGGCAGGAAAAGCAACGGTGAATATTATGAGTTTTATATTTCAAGAAAAACTTCCAGTTCCGCAGGAAATCCGTGAACAATATCCGCTTTCTCCTGAAATGATAAAAGTAAAAGAGGAACGAGATAAAGAAATTCAGGCTGTGATAACTGGAAAATCCAATAAAGTCCTTGTTATTATCGGTCCCTGCTCTGCAGACCATGAAGACCCCGTATGTGACTATATCTCCCGATTAGTAAAAGTACAAGAAAAAATAAAAGATAAGGTCGTTATTATCCCACGGATCTATACCAATAAGCCTCGAACAACAGGAGAGGGCTATAAGGGCATGCTTCACCAGCCAGATCCAGAAAAAAAACCCGACTTATTAGCCGGACTAATTGCCATTCGAAAAATGCATCTTCGTGCTATCAAAGAAACTGGTCTGACTGCTGCTGACGAAATGCTCTATCCAGAAAATTACCACTATGTAATGGACACGCTTTCCTATATTGCAATCGGGGCACGCTCCGTAGAAAATCAGCAGCACCGCCTAACCGTCAGCGGCGTAGATGTTCCAGTTGGTATGAAAAATCCTACCAGCGGGGATTTCTCCGTTATGATGAACTCCGTTATCGCCGCTCAAAGCGGTCACTCCTTTATCTATCGTGGATGGACGGTTCATACAGACGGAAACCCGCTTACCCATACTATCCTGCGAGGATCTGTCAATAAACACGGACAATGCCAGCCAAACTATCACTATGAAGATCTAATGCGGCTAAACGATATGTATCACCAAAAAAACTATGAAAATCCAGCCGTAATTATCGATGCCAATCATTCCAATTCCGCCAAGCAATATAAAGAGCAGATCCGAATTGTAAAAGAAGTGCTTCACAGCCGCCGTCACAGTTCCGACTTAGCCAAACTGGTAAAAGGCTTTATGATTGAAAGTTATATCGAAGAAGGCTCACAAAAAGTATCCGAGCATGTATATGGCAAATCCATTACCGATCCCTGCTTAGGCTGGGAAGATTCCGAACAATTATTATACACCATTGCCGATTCTATTCTATAACCATCTATCTCTATTATTCTCATTCTCCTTTTCTGGAAACGGTACTTTTTCTTATCAAGTCAAGTGCCGTTTCCTATCATTAATCAATTAACAGCTCATCCACTGTAACAAACTCATATCCCTGCTCTGTCAGACGATCTACAATCTCCAATGCTGCTTCTACAGATGTCTTATAAATATCATGCAATAAAATAATCCCTCCATCCTTCGCCTGTTTCACTACCAGCTCCACAATCCTATCTTTATCCTTATACTTCCAATCCTCCGTATCAATATTCCAAAGTACTGACTGCATCTCAACTGCACATGCTGAATCCTCATCCCAAAGCCCATAAGGAGGACGAATAAAAACCGGAATTTTCCCCGTAATATCAAACAATGCCGTATTGGTCTTCCAAATCTCTACACAAGCAGCATCTATACTAAGCAAATTAAGCTGCACATGTGTATAAGTATGGTTTCCAATAATATGTCCCTCTTCTGACATCCGTTTTACAATCTCCTCTTTCCCCTCCAAACTCTCTCCAATCAGAAAAAAAGTAGCATGCACCCCTCGTTCCTTTAACCCATCCAATAAAAATTCCGTATAAATCGGATGAGGTCCATCATCAAAAGTCAATGCAATCTGCTTCCTTTCCTGTAAAATTTCATCATTCACACTGTGATCCAACACTTCCAAAATCTTAAGATTTCCTTCCTTTACACAGCAAAAAGTAAAAATCAATACCGTTATCATCAGCAAAATATACTCAAATCCTATCTTCCCCTTCATACCAACAATCCAATTCCTTTATCATCACTACTAATATATGCAAAACCTACAAACAACAACATCAAAAGAAGAAGAAGAAAAAACTAAAATCCAAATACCCTGCTTAGAAAAACCATATTAAAGAAAAACCTTACAGAAAAAACAATACGTAAAGTCAAATCGGATATTCGCAATCCGCTTCGCTACTTGCTCATAACCTCATAGCTGCTATCGCAGCTTTTCAGTGGGAGTCTGCACTCCCACTGAAACAAGGAAGTCCCAACCCACCGCTTTCGCCTTAGCGGCTTAGAAGCGGGGGACTTCCTTGATGAGGTTAAAGAAAAAACAGCCAGAGTGTGGCAGGACAGCGATGTGACTTCGGAAGAAAGTTAGAAAGTCTTATGCTTCTGTCGATCCACTAGGATTTTTGCCATCTTCTGATGGCAAAAAAGGGGTGTGTTTAGCCCGCTGTACGGGCGAATTGCACCCCGGTCCGTCCGGCTGAATACCCCTAAATTCAGAAGCATTAGACTTTCTTACTTTCTAGAGAGCGGAACATCGCTGTCCTGCCACACTCTGGCGTCCCCCTCACTCTAACATCCCCCTCACTCTAACATCCCCCTTGTAATTCCCCCCAATTTATGATAAAATCAACCAATCACGAATGATCCAATCATTCACATATCAACAAAAAAGGAGGAACCCTTATGTCCAATCTACCAAAAGATCCTGTTATTCTGGTAAGTTTTGTCAATACACAGCTTCGTGACAACTATCCCTCTCTGGATGATTTTTGTGCAAACTATGCAGTAGAAAAAGAAAATCTTACCGAAAATCTTTTAGATTACGGCTACCAATACGATTCAAAAAACAATCAATTCTTATCCAGAGTGGAGTAAAAAAAAAGAAGGGACACTTCTGTTCCCTTCCTTTTTTCTCTATTCTTCTGTATCTGTCTTCTTTGCAAGATCTTTTGCATAATCATCAAACATCTTTTCTACCGCATCATAGGTCTGATGAGAAATACTTGGAAGAGATTTCCCCCATGACTTTGTAGCCTGCCCAAATCCTTTTTCAAAAGCCTTCCGCATCTTTTCCATTGTCTCTGCATCTCCGCCGGAAAGAGCCTTTGCAAAAGAGAAAATTCTCTCGGAAGTCTGCTTTACGCCCCAATATCCGTCTTCCCCGATATCTTCCTTAGCCTGTGCAATTGTACTAGCATCTGCCGTAAAATTACCGCCAGCCAATACTCTCCACATATCATCTGCTTTTCCAATTGTAATTCCCTGTTTTGAGAACATCTTTTCTACAAGAGACCGCATCTGCGACATACGATTTTCTGTCTCTGATTTTAGCTGTGAAATCAATGCTGCGTTCTTTGTTTTATAGTCCTGATTGTTCTTCTCATAAACAACTCCGTCTTTCTTTGTAGTAGCAGAAGACGTTGTTTCTTTTTCTTTTGCTGCTTCGGTACTCTGATTCTTGTCCGTCTTTGCCGTTTCCTGCTTTACAGCGGAACTCTGATAACTGTTATACACTTCTGATGAAACACTGCTAATAGCACTCATAGATACCCCTCCTTGGCTATAAACTTTATAATTAATAATAGTACAAAGGAAACTTTCTGCTTATTCTACATTCGTTTCTCTTTCTCTCTTTTTCTTTATATCGGTAGATTTTTCCACTTTCTTAACCATTTTTCTTTATTTCTTATCGAAATACAGCCAACTTTTTAATTTTATTTATTTAAAGGTTGTCATTTCCATATAAATGTGCTATTTTGATATCTGGTAAAATAATGGTATTTCCGTTTTTTATCCAATACAAAATATCACTCAGCATAAGGAGAATTTTATACTATGGAATTAGATATGACACAGGGAAGCCCTGGTAAACTTATCCTGCGGTTTACCCTTCCTATTATTATCGGAAACGTCTTCCAGCAGCTTTACAATATGGTGGACGCCATTATTGTAGGACGTTTTGTTGGAAACCAAGCTCTTGCAGCAGTCGGAGCAACCGGCACGATTATGTTTTTAATCCTTGGATTTATGCAGGGATTAACAACTGGCTTCACCGTCTTGACCTCCCAGCGATTTGGAGCCGGAGATCAGCAGGGACTCAAACGCAGTGTAGGAAATGCTGCTTTATTGTCCATTCTTGTTACCATATCGGCAACTGTCCTCAGCCTGCTTGGTATGAAAGGACTGCTTCGGCTTATGCAGACACCGGAAGATATCTTTGAAATGTCCTATACCTATATCTGCATTATCTGTTTTGGAATGTGGGCAAATATTCTTTACAACCTGCTTGCCAGCCTTCTGCGTGCGGTTGGAAACAGCAAAGTACCGCTTTATTTTCTTATTATTTCAGCCGGGCTGAATGTTGTCCTAGACTTAGTTTTTATCCTAATCTTTCAGATGCAGGTAGCAGGAGCGGCATGGGCTACCGTAATCGCCCAAGGAGTATCCGGCATATTGTGTCTTATCTATATTGCTAGGCGAGTTCCCCTCCTCCATCCGGGAAAAACAAATTGGAAGCTTCACAGCATAGATTCCAAAAACCAAATTCGAATCGGTGTACCAATGGCACTCCAATTTTCCATTACTGCAATCGGAACAATTATTATTCAAACCGCCCTAAATCTGCTTGGCTCCACTGCAGTAGCCGCCTATACGGCAGCCGTAAAATTAGAACAACTTATTACCCAGCCATTTTGTTCTATGGGGCAGACTATGGCCACTTACTGCGGACAAAATATGGGCAAACGGGATTTAAAACGAATGAAGCAGGGAGTTCATACTGCTGAACTGTTTACAATTCTCTATGCGATAGCAGGGGCTCTCTTTATTATCCAGATGGTGCCCTTTGGTGTAAAATTATTTGTAAGTGAAGATATCGAGCTGATCACCTCCTATGTCAGTATTTATATGAAAATCTGCGGTAGCTTTTTTATTCCTTTAGGTCTGATTTTTGTCTACCGCAATGCTATGCAGGGAGCCGGATTCGGATTTATGCCTATGATGGGAGGAGTTGTAGAATTGGCAGCACGTGCCGTTGCCGCTTGGATTGCTGTTCAAATGGGCAGCTTTACTGGTATCTGTTTGGGAAATGTATCCGCCTGGGTAACGGCTGCCCTATTTCTTTTTCTCGCCTATTGGAACTTAATCGGCAGAAAAAAAGACTCCCTATAATCTTCCAGTCAAAGGAAATTCGGAATCCGCTCCGCTGCTTCCTTGATAGAATCCAATCGGATATTCGTGAGGTTAAACAAACGGGACTGCTGAAAATCCCATTGATACAGCAGTCCCGTTTTCTTTATTCTCCTATCCTCTGCGAATATGCATGGAGACCATTTTTGTCCTTTTCAATTACAATCTCATCTCCTGCTCCTACTTTTCCGCCAAGAATTAATTTTGCAGCCAGTGTCTCTACGGTCTTTTGCAGATAACGCCGAAGCGGTCTTGCTCCATAAACCGGATCAAATGCCTCCTCTACAATCCACTCCTCTGCCTCTTTTGTCAGTCTAATCGAAACCTCTTTCTCTACCAGTCTCTTATTGAGATCTGCCATCATAAGTTCTATAATCCGTCCAATATCGGTCTTTGCCAGAGGCTTAAATAAAATCGTTTCATCCAAACGATTTAAAAACTCTGGACGGAAATGATTTCTTAAATCTCCCATTACTAATTCGGAAGCCTCACTGCTGATCTCTCCATCTTTTCCGATTCCATCCAACAGATACTGTGAACCGATATTCGAAGTCATAATTAAAATCGTATTTTTAAAATCCACGGTTCTGCCCTGTGAATCTGTTATTCTTCCGTCATCTAAGACCTGTAAAAGCACATTAAAGACATCTGGATGTGCTTTCTCAATCTCATCAAATAATACTACCGAATAAGGCTTTCTCCGAACCGCCTCCGTAAGCTGTCCGCCCTCCTCATACCCCACATATCCTGGAGGTGCTCCAATTAGACGGGATACCGAATATTTCTCCATATATTCCGACATATCGATACGAACCATATTGTTTTCATCATCAAACAGACTCTGTGCCAATGCTTTTGCCAGCTCTGTCTTTCCCACTCCGGTAGGTCCAAGAAATAGAAAAGAACCAATCGGCTTAGAAGGATCTTTAATTCCTGCTTTCGAGCGAATAATTGCCTCTGTTACCTTTGTCACTCCCTCATCCTGTCCAATCACCCGCTTGTGCAGTTCCTCATCTAAGTGAAGCGTTTTGCTCCGTTCACTCTCTGTTAGTTTTGCAACAGGAATTCCGGTCCAGCGGGAAATAATCCGGGAAATTTCTTCATCTGTCACTGCCTCATGCACCAAAGACAGATCCTGATTTTTCACTTTTTCCTCTTCTGCCGCAAGCTGACGTTCCAACTCCGGCAATTTGCCATACTGCAATTCCGCTGCCTTATTTAAATCATACTCCCTCTGTGCAATCTGAATCTGATTGTTTAACTCTTCTATATCTTCACGCAGTTTGCTCAATCGTTCTACCGAATTCTTTTCATTATCCCACTGTGCTTTCATCGTATTAAATTCATCTCTTAGATCCGCCAGTTCTTTCTGAAGATTTACCAGTCGATCCTGACTTAACTTATCAGTCTCTTTCTTAAGAGCCGCCTCTTCAATCTCAAGCTGCATCACCTTACGGGATAATTCATCTAACTCTGCCGGCATCGAATCCAACTCGGTCTTTACCAGTGCACATGCCTCATCTACCAGATCAATCGCCTTATCCGGCAAAAAACGATCCGAAATATAACGGTTCGATAAAACCGCAGCCGAAACCAATGCCGAATCTGTGATCTTTACTCCATGGAATACCTCATACCGTTCTTTTAATCCACGCAAAATAGAAATCGTATCCTCTACGGTAGGCTCATCTACCAATACTGGCTGAAACCGTCTTTCCAGTGCAGGATCTTTTTCAATATACTGCCGATATTCATCCAGCGTAGTTGCTCCGATACAGTGCAGCTCTCCCCGTGCCAGCATTGGCTTTAACATATTCCCAGCATCCATTGCCCCATCTGTCTTACCAGCTCCGACAATTAAATGCAGTTCATCAATAAATAAAATAATCTCGCCTTCGCTCTTTCGAACTTCCTCTAAAACCGCCTTTAACCGCTCTTCAAATTCTCCCCGATACTTTGCACCAGCTACCAAAGCCCCCATATCCAATGCAAAAATCTTTTTATTTTTTAATCCCTCTGGTACATCTCCCCGAACAATCCGCTGTGCCAGACCCTCTACAGCGGCTGTCTTACCCACTCCGGGTTCTCCAATTAAAACCGGATTATTCTTCGTCTTTCTAGAGAGAATCCGAACCACATTTCGAATCTCTGCATCTCGTCCGATTACCGGATCTAACTTCTGATTTCTAGCACGCTCCACCAAATCCTGTCCATATTTATTCAAGGTATCATACGTCGCCTCTGGATTGTCACTGGTCACTCTCTGATTCCCTCTTACAGTAGAAAGTGCCTGCAAAAAACGCTCTCTTGTAATCCCAAACTCCCGAAACAACTCTTTTATCACAGCATTGGGATGCTTAATCAAAGACAAGAAAAGATGTTCAACCGAAACATACTCATCTCCCATCTGCTTTGCCTCATCCTCAGCCGAAACCAACACCTGATTTAACGAGTTGCTGACATAAAGTTTTCCGCCGGAAACCTTTACCTTTTTCTCTAAATCTTTCTTGACACGATTTAGAAAGTATTCCGTCTGAATCTCCATCTTTTCTACTAACTTTAAAATCAAGCTGTCTTCTTGTGTCAAAAGACTATAGAGTAAATGCTCCTGATCCATCTCTTGATTTCCATACTCATAAGCAAGTTTTTCACACCCATTTACAGCCTCTAATGACTTCTGTGTAAATTTACTAATATTCATACTCGCTCCTCCTATTTTTATTTTTATCTAAAACAAAAAATCAAGTTCTAAATTCTTATCTCCTTTATTTGTTTTATTTGTTCTACAACTACTATAACACATATCTTATGAAATACAAGTAGCTATCTATAAATTATTTCTAAAATAATAATAAAAATATACAAAAAAATTTTACTATTTGAAATCTATCATACTGAAAAAGTCTGCCAAAAATCCCTGCACCAGTTAGCCTCTCCCCTCAAACTGCATATTATAAAGCCCTGCATACACTCCGCCTCGTTCCAATAACTCTAAATGTGTACCGCTCTCCACAATGCCCTCTTCTGTAAGCACCAAAATCCGTCCTGCATTGCGAATCGTAGACAGCCGATGGGCAATTACAAAAGTTGTTCGGTTCGCAGCAAGCCGCTCCAAAGAATCCTGTACCACTTTCTCACTTTCATTGTCCAATGCCGAAGTTGCCTCATCAAAAATCAAAATCGGCGGGTTTTTTAAAAATACCCGTGCAATCGAAAGTCTCTGCTTTTGTCCTCCAGAAAGTTTGATTCCTCTCTGTCCAATATAAGTCTGATAGCCGTCCGGCAGTCCCATAATAAATTCATGGGCATTGGCATGCTTTGCTGCCATAATCACTTCCTCCTCTGATGCATCTGGTCTTCCATAGCGGATATTTTCCATCACACTTCCGGCAAACAGATAGACATCCTGCTGTACAATCCCGATATTTTTCCGCAGACTCTGCATGGTAAAATCCCGTACATCTGTTCCGTCAATTTTAACCGCACCCTCCGAAACCTCATAAAACCGTGGAATTAAACTGCAAAGTGTAGACTTTCCGGCTCCTGAAGATCCCACCAGTGCAATATATTCTCCTGGCTGCACTTCTATATTGATATTTCGCAGCACTTCTTCTGTATGTTCCTCATAGTGAAACGACACCTGTTCAAATGCAATTTTCCCTTTTACATCTGTCATTTCCTTGGCACCTTTTCGATCCTGAATATCCGGCTCTACCGACAAAATTTCTAAAAACCGCTCATAACCAGACGCTCCGTTTTGAAACTGTTCGGTAAAATTAATTAATTTTCTAACTGGCTCAGTAAAATTATTAATATAAAGCAAAAAAGTCACCAAATCCGTAACCGTAACCCCTCCCTTTACAATCCATACTGCCCCTGCAAGAATTACCAAAATCTGAATCATGGTAGTAAAGGCTCCCAGCCCTGCATGGTAAATTCCCATATAGCGATAACTGTTCTTTTTGCTTTTAATAAAATTTTCATTTCCAATCTCAAATTTTCCTTTTTCTATTTCCTCATTTGCAAAAGACTTTACCACTCGAATCCCGGAGAGATTATCCTCAATCTGTGCATTAATATCTGCAATTCTTGCCCGATTCTGTTTAAATGCCCTCTTCATCCGTATATTATAATACCCAGCAAATACCACCATAACCGGAATAAAAGCAAAAGCCGTCAGTGCAAGTCTCCAGTTTACCGATAAAAGAATGACAAACGATCCGATTAATTTAATAAAAGAAATCACAATATCCTCAGGTCCGTGATGAAACAATTCGCTAATATCAAATAAATCCGTTGTCACCCTAGACATCAGCTGTCCCACTTTTTGTTCGTCATAAAATGAAAAGGAAAGTTTCTGATAGTGTTCAAATATTTCACTCCGCATATTGGCTTCCATCTTTGTTCCCATTACGTGTCCGTAATAAGCAATAAAATAATTGCAATAACATTCCAAGATTACAAGTCCAATCATCAATGCCCCCAACGGAATAATCGCACGCAATGCCTCAGAAGCCTCTCTTGCCAAAACCGTTCCTGTAATATAGCGAACAATCAGCGGAATTATTAAAGTAACTGCCGCCCCTAAAAAAGCAAAAAATAAATCCGCTGCAAAAACCCTTTTGTAAGGCTTATAATATCCAAAAAACCGCTTCCACTTATTTTGTTTCATTCCCATTTCCTCCTCTACATTCCGCCTCGTATTCTTTAGCCGCCCTTTTATCTATGCTACAAAACGACATTTTACCTGTTTCTGCACAGATAAAATGCCGTTCTAAGTATTGTATCGTATCTTTTTTATTCTGTAAAGCTTTTTTTATCCATCTCTTCCATTTATCCCCGTTTACTCCTGCTTTCGAACCAAACTGTGATCCTCCATTATAATCCTATAATGCTCTTCTATCTCCTCTCCATCCTGCTTTATCACAATCTCTACTTGATACTCCTCTTCCAGTCTATCATCCCATACACGTTTCTCTAATACCAGTTCCAATTTTCCATCCCGATAAACATATCCCTCTGTTTCTGTACACCCCATTCTGCTTCCCCAGCCACTTACCTTCAGCAGATAACCATCTCCTATAAACAGCCCATAGTGAGGATCCCCTCTCACCCCGCCAGACACTCTATCCAAAATCGAAATCTTATTCTTACTTTCCTTCCAAGAACCATCCTGCTGACGCAGCAGAACAAACAAATGCCGATTTCCGTCATAAGTAAGTACACCATCTTCCTCATAAAACCCTTCATCCACTACAAATGCTGCATCTGCTCTTCCGTCCCCATTCAAATCTCCTTCTACATAGTCCACACACTTATACTCCTCTATATCTGGATTATACTCTTTCATCCACTGATCTACAATCTCTTTCTGTTCTTCTGACACGTTAAAACCTGCTGTAAAATTCAGCAGCGGCACCTGCCATACTGGTCTTAAATCCCTGCACGGATTTCCAAAAACCGATAAAAACATCAGGTTTTCCTTTTCCGCTAACGGGGATAAATCTGTAATCTGGTTATCTGAAATTCCAAGCTGATTCAAAGAAGAAAGCCCAGCCAAAGCAGAGATATCTTCAATCTGGTTCTGATCCAAAGCTAAATCAAATAAATCCGTCAAAGCAGCAAGCGGACGAATATCAGAGATCTGATTTGCCACCGCTCCTAACCGTTCCAATTTCGATAATTTCTCCAATGGCGTCAAATCAGTAATAAAATTATAATTTAAGTTAATAGCCCGAAGTTCTGTTAAATTACTTAAAAACTGAATATCCTGCAGTCCGCAGTCTTGCAGTCCTAATTCTTCCATCAAAAGCAATTTGCCTACCACCTCAATATTTGCCGCCTCTGCATTACCCGAAAGTGCCAGCTCCACTAATTTAGGCAGCTTTTCCAATACACTTAGATCCTCCACATATGTCTCATATAAAGACAATCGCTCTAATTGAGGCATCTCTCCTAAAAAATCAATTCCCTCCAAATTACAATTTGGCAGATAAAGTTCCGTTATAGACGGCATCTGTGCCAAAAAAGAAAGATCGATTTTTTCTTCTGAAGCATAACTAAAATAAAGCTCCTTTAATTGAGAAAGTTCTAATATCGGCGTAAAATCTTCAATGTTAGAATCATCCCAAATACTAAAGTCAATAATCAGACACTGAAGATTGGGCATAAGCCGCAGTCCCTCTAAAGAAAAAGTCGCATTTCCATAAGGAGGCTCCCTCAATATCAGATTTTCACAATGATTTAACTTTTCCAAAATCATCTCCTTTGTATCTTCCTCATTCATTTCCGCATCATACCATACCCGCTCACAAAAACCTTTATCTTCAATTAGACTTTCTAATATCTCTCTTCCTGTCAATTCCTCTGTCTGCTGCTCCGTTTGCTGCTCTGTTTTTGTCTGAGTCATAACTTCCTCCTCAGTAACAGAATAATCCTCCTGAGAACCCGTCTGACTGCACCCGGTCAGTATAAAACTTCCCAATAAAATCCCACACCACAATTTTCTTATTTGTCTGCTATTTCTCATTTTTCTACTCTGTCCCTTTCTAAAAATTCTTGGAAGCAAGCAAACTGACAAAAAAGCAGTTTCAAAACAAGGCAAAGCATTTTTTCTATGCTCTGCCTTTTATCTGCTCTCTCTTAAATCCAAACTCTCTTTTTACTTTTTCCCGATTTTCTCAAATTCTTTTTTCAAACTGTCTAAATCCTGCCCTTTAAAAGCCCGCTCCAAAAGCACCGGAAGCATCTGAGGATTGCAGGCAAAACAAGGAATCTTCAGTGCAGCCACCCGTTCCGCCATCTGTACATCATAATAAGGCTTTCCTCCGTCTGCAATCGCCAGCAGACAGACCACTGTCACCCCCGCTTCCTTTAATTCCCCAAGCCTTCGTAAAAGGGAAGCCCGATTTCCGCCCTCATACAAATCCGTAATCAGAAAAAACAACGTTTTCTTTGGATTCTCCACAAATTTTTCACAATAAGCCACCGACTTATCAATATCCGTTCCTCCGCCAAGCTGAAACCCAAACAACAGATCGACCGGATCATCCGACTTCTCCGTCAGATCGACTACACTGGTATCAAAAGCCACCACATGGGTCCGAATCGAAGACATACTGGCAAGAATACAGCTCATAATCGAAGAATAAATTACAGATTCTCCCATCGATCCGCTCTGATCAATATCCAATATTACATGCCACTGCCGAGAAGCCGATACCGTTGTCCGATCAAAAAAATAAAAATGTTCCGGTATAATTGTCTGAAGCTCTTGATTATAGTTCTTTAAATTTCTTCGAATCGTCATCTTATAATCCATTGCAGAGGCCGAAGGAATCGGCGAGTGATTCTTTTTATTAATCGCCGCTGTCACTGCCCGCCGAATATCCGCCTCTAAAAGTTTATTAATCTCCTCTACAATCTTCTGAATAAACATCCGTACACTTTCTTTTGACCGCTTTGGAATCTGATCCTTTAGCATTAAGATAGTAGAAGCCAAATTGATATCCGGTTCCACACTCTCCAACAATTCCGGCTCAAATAAAAGCTGTTTTAACCCGCATCGCTCCATTGCATCTGCCTGTACAATCTTCACTAAATCCTTATCAAATAAACTCCTAACATCTCCTAACCACTTTGTAATCTGAGGATTGGAGGGTCCCTTTCCTCCCTCCCTTCCCTGCCCTCTAAAACCGCCGGAATCAGAATTATTATAAATCGAAGCCAAAGCCTGATCCATCAAAGCCTGCTCCTCAGAAAGTACCGTCCCTTTTCCGCCGCTCATTCCACTAAACTGTTCATTGCTCTCTGAACCAAGTATCAGCCTCCATCTTTTTATACGCTCTAAATTATCCATACTGTCCTCGTCTCCAAAATCCGATTTCACTATTCTCTTAAAATCATTTCTATCAGATATCGCCAAAATCAAAATCATCTAAACTTTCCAGCATTTCCTCTGCTTCTTTTGTAAGAGGTGCATTTAACACTTCTGATGTCACCAACTGATTTAAATTCCAAATCTCCCCCAGATTTTCTGCAATATCACTTTTCTCTTTTGCCGAAAAATCCGCAAAGGCACGTCTTAAAAATAACAAGGCACGTTTAAATTCTTCATCATCCAATGTTTCCAAATAGTGATCCAATGTCTCCCAAAGTCCAAGCCGTGCAATTAATGCATAGCGATTCTTCATAGAAAGTCCCTCAAACCATCCTGCCCCAAGTTCTGCAGGCACTCCTTTGGAAAGCCGTCTGCTGACCCGCACCTCCAATTCTTCATTTGTCATCTGTCCACGTTCCAAAAGAATTGCTGCTGCATACCCAGAAATCTTTGTATTTAAGTCATCCCGATCTGCTATCTCCGTAATCACCTTTAACCAGCTCTTCTCCGATAAAAAATCATGGCTGCTTACCGCATCATTTAAAATAGAAAGTGCCGACAAAATCTTTTTTGCAGCCTCATCATCACAGACACATTCCCCAACTAAAACCAGACAGACACGGAAAAAAAGCTGCTCCAATACAGGAATCAACGGCTTAGAAGAAATCTTTCGAATATCTCCATATTGAATCGTAAAAGAAAGATTTCGTATCGTATCCGCAATCTCACTCACCGCTGCAGCATGAATGGCTGCCTTCTGCAAAACAGAAACCGCATATTCCGCTGTCTCTGGCATCCCACATAAAAATGCCTCTTTTAATACCTCTGCAATCCCGGCAATCTGCTGCTTCTCCTCTAATTTCTCCGTCATATAAAAAGAAGCAGCGGCAAGTATCGTATCCCCTTTTAGTTGTGTCTCCACCAGCTCAATCTCCGCCTCCGGCGACCAGCAAAGAGTCCACACCTCTTTCCAAGTCGCCTGATCCTGCGACACCGGTTTTAAACTGACAAATGAAATCCCAAGCACCCGAAGCTTATGCAAAAAGAACGAACGCTTTAAATCCATAAAAGCCGCCTTTTCTGATACCACCGTCCGCTTTTCCCTTAGATCCAATTCCAAATCACTTGCCACCATCGAACAATATTTTCTCAGCTTCCATGCATCCAAATTCTGATAAAAATCCTCCTGAATCGAAGTCTGACTCACACCCTCCGGCAGTTCCCCAATCGCCGTTCCAATCTCCGTATCCGCAACTGCAGCCGCAATCTCTCCCAAATTTCCATGTCCCATACAGGTAACAGCGGCATCCCGCAAATCCCGCAGTGCAGGCACTTTGCAGTCTCTAAGCTCAGCAAGAGAAAAAGCCAGCCTCATCGCCTCAATCACCTCTGCCGAAGAAACAATATTTCCATTCGCCCTCTGCCATGCAGCGATCCTAGAGAGATAACTTCTAGCCGCATAATCCCTCTCCCCATTTAAAAATCCTCTCCACAGCAGTTCATAATAGGCAGGTGCCCTATTCCCGGCACCATATCCAGATCGGGACGAAAGACGATAATAAGAATACGGCATCAGCGTTCTCCCTGCCTCCAAAACAGGCAGTCTCTTTAACTCTTCCTCACTTAACGCCTTCGTATCGCCACGCAGCCCCTTTACATGAAATGCCCCTGTCACCACCACTACTTTATCCGCTGAAACTCCAGAAGAAAGCACCTGTTCCATCTGCCGCCTCATATAAGCCTCCCGCACAATATCTTCGGCATACTCTCCCCTCTCACCTAAAGTAAGCACCCTCAGTTCTTCCCCAAAACGAGTCACTCCGCCCAGATAAGCATTTTCATCCTGTACATGCTCCATGGTACGTTCCCAAAACGTCTCATGCCCATCCTCTCCAGACAGTTGATCCAACTTTTGATACACAGAATCCGAATTCTCTTCTTTTGTCCACTCCGTTTTCTCCAAAGCATCTGCTTCTTTTTGTTCCTCTTCCCACTGTTTGATCCTCTCTAATTCCCGCTGCTTCTGTATACGAGAAAAAGCCAGAAACGTCCCGGAAGGCAGATCAATAAACCGACATTTCTTATGATTTTCATACGCCCAAAGAACTGCCTGATACTCTGGAGAATAGACAGAAAGCGGATACAATATCGTATGAATAGGAGACTCCTTTGTATAAGCAAGCATAGCAAAAGGCGGCTTTACCTTCTGATTCGGAATAACAGCAAGCTCTTCATTAAAATCAGAAGGGCCCTCAATCAATACCACCTCCGGCTCTATTCGATCCAACAATTTTCTTAAATGCCAAGCACCAGCCGGCGATAAATGCCGAATTCCAAATAAAATCGGCATATCCGACTTTTCCTTTTCCTTTTTCGTTTTCATTTTCTATACTATGTCTTCCAGCCACAAGCTCACTTGCATCCTCGAAAGTGCTCCTCCTTTCCTTAAAAATCCGTCCCTTAACTATGAAACTCCCTGCACTCCTTATAAAGTCCAGCCCATCTAGAACCACGTTTCTTCAACACATTCTCCAAATATTCCTTCCAAGCAACCTGATCCCTTTCTTCATCCTTCACAATAGCCCCTTCCAGCCCGGCTGCCAAATCATAATCCGTAATCACTCCATCTCCAAAGCTCCCCGCCAAAGCCATACTATTCGCTAACAGTGAGATAGCCTCCGCCGTAGAAAGCACCCCGGTTGTCGTCTTTAATTTCTGTTTTTTATCCAGCGTCATCCCAGTCCTTAATTCTCTAAAAATCGTACAAACCTTTTCAATCACTTCATCCTCTGGCAGAGCCGCATTGAGATCCAAATTTTCCGAAAGCTGTGCCACTCTGGTTTTCACAATATCCATCTCTGCCGACAAACTGGCAGGAGCCGGAAGCACAACAATATTAAACCGCCTTTTTAATGCGGCGGACATCTCATTTACCCCTTTATCTCTTGTGTTAGCCGTAGCAATAATAGAAAATCCCTTTTTAGCAGGTGCCTCAATATTTAACTCCGGTACAGAAATCCGTTTTTCCGATAAAATCGAAATCAAAGCATCCTGTACTTCTGAAGCACAGCGGGAAATCTCCTCCACCCTGGCAATACTCCCTGTCTCCATAGCACAGTAAACCGGACTCTTTAACATCGCCTCTATAGAAGGTCCCTTTGAGATTAACATTGCATAATTCCAAGAATAGCGAATCTGCTCTTCCGTTGTCCCTGCCGTTCCCTGTATCACCTGTGTTGAATTTCCGTTAATCGCTGCAGTCAGATGCTCCGAAAGCCATGACTTTGCTGTTCCGGGCTCTCCAATCAAAAGCAGTGCACGATCCGTAACCAATGTAGCAATCGCAATTTCCACCAGTCTCTGATTCCCAATATATTTTGGCGTAATCACGGTATTGCCGACTTTTCCTCCAGTAATATACTTTAATACCGACTTAGGGGACATCTGCCATCCCTCAGGAACCATATCCTTTTCTGCTTTTATCAATGCATCAATCTCTTTTTTGTACAACTGCTCTGCCGGCAGACGCAGTACTTCTTGTTTCTTAGCCATCTTTCACTCCTCTTTCTAAAAATATTAATGGAATCTTTTCTCAATCTTATGAGATTCTAAAGTGAGAATCGCTGCAGTGGGACTTTTCCAAACCGGACGCCAGATTGGAGCAACCCTATCCTGCTGTCACTCCGATCTCCAGAAAGCAAGAAGTTCTAAGACTTCTGCATAAAAGTGCATCCAACCGGACGAACCGGGGTGCAATTCGCCCGTACAGCGGGCTAAACACACCCCTTTTTTTGCCATTCAAGAATGGCAAAAAATTCTAAAACTCGAGCAGAAGTCCAAGAACTTCTAGCTTTCTTCCGAAGTCGTAACAGCAGGATAGGGTTGCTCCAATCTAGCTGTCTTTCTCAGCAAAAAATTTTTCTCTCACAATACCATTCTTTTATTTTATACAAAGTTTTAAAAACTTCTAATTTTCTTCTAAGCTTGCCTTTTATTTTATACAAAGTTTTAAAAATTTCTAATTCTCTTCTAAGCTTGCCCTTTATTCTATA
>CAJUEI010000049.1 GCA_910585255.1 uncultured Lachnospiraceae bacterium | reverse complement strand
CACCGCTTTCGCCTTGGCGGCTTAGAAGTGGGGGACTTCCTTGATGAGGTTAAAATAAAAGAAGAAGTTACCAACATAACGTTTAAAATTTATGTTGATAACTACCTATTTTTTATAAGATATGTTGATAACTTCTTCCTTCTATCTCTTTTACAAAAATAAATTCATTGCTTTTATAGAATACATTGAAAATAAAACCAAATTCGCATATAATAGAAAAAAGAAATTTCTATCTATAAATCATTTATAAAAATAAAACTTACAATACTACAATAGGAGGTTAAACTTTATGTATCGTTTTACAGAAGATTGTTACATCGGTATCCCAGAAATCGATCAAGAACATCTTAAATTATTTCAATTAATCAACGAAGCGGTAGAATCCATGAAACAACCCTCTACTGATAAATCTGCCCTAGCAAAACATCTGTTAAATGGATTAAAAGAATATACTTTAACACATTTTTCCCATGAAGAAGCCTATATGGAAAAAATCAATGATCCAGAACTGCCGAAGCAAAAAAAAGAACATATTGAATTTATCACAAAAATAAATTCCTATTCATTAGAAAACAGTACAAATGAAAATGCAGAACAAACGATGCAGGAATTATGTGCTTTTCTAATACGCTGGCTTTACCACCATATTTTAAGCAGTGATATGATGATCGGAAAAATACCGGGAAATCCAAATAAACAAACAAAAATAGAAGAAGCCCTTACGTTTTCATCTAAATACTATACCCATATTGCTTTTATTGACGAAGAGCATAAAAAACTATTTGATATTATTCGGGAAGCCTATCAGTTAGTAGAAGAACAATTTCTTCATGATAAATACGACAAAATTATAGAAATTCTAAATCAGCTGAAAGAATATACCGAATTTCATTTTAAAAATGAAGAAACCTATATGAAAAAAATAAATTACTCCGGTTTTGACGTTCAGCACCAAGCACATACCGTTTTTGTAAATCGCTTAGTAGAAGTTACTTATACTGATCTAAATAAAATAGATGAAAACCAAGAAGAATATCTCCATGAATTATTAGATTTTCTCCTTACCTGGCTGACAAACCACATTTTAAAACTAGACAAACAAATCCCGTCTGAATAACTTAAATAAATCAAGCTGTCATATTTTTATTCTATTTTATATGGCGGCTTCTTTTTTTCTTCTTTTTTTCCTCTTTTTTTCCTCTTAATTTTAACCTATCAAAAAAGGAACGGATTCCGAATTTATTTTCAACATCGCTATATAAACTCCTAAAAATAAAAATCTTAAATCCTGCTTGCACAAACAAGGAAAATGTTGTACAGTAAAACAGACATCCTATGTTTTTTCTTTCAAAAATCTTAAACGGATTCCAATCCAAAAATAACATAATATTGAAATGGACAACAATCAGATAAAAATTAATAATTCTAGAATAAAAATGGAAAGGATATCATCAAGTGAATTATATTGTTTTAGATTTAGAATGGAACCAGGGAACAGCCAAAAAATATCCTGAAAAACCTGAACTTCCCTTTGAAATCGTTGAAATCGGAGCTATTAAATTAAATGAAGCATGTGAACCTATCGATACCTTCCATGCAATCATAAAACCAACTGTTTATTTAGAAATGAACAGTCATATCGAACAAATTACGCATGTCAGTATAGAAGACTTAGAATCCGGCAGAAATTTTAATCAAGCAGCCTCCTCTTTCCTAGACTGGTGCGGAACAAATTATCGTTTTTGTACTTGGGGTTCTATGGATTTAACTGAATTACAGCGTAATATGACATACTTTCACCTTGAGCAAACTTTAGAAAAGCCACTTTTTTACTACAATATTCAAAAACTTTACAGCATCCGATATAGTGACGGAAAGTCTCGTGTCAGCCTGCAAAATGCTGTAGATGCATTACACATTGATAAATTAATCCCTTTTCACCGTGCAGACGCCGATACCTATTATACTGCCATGATTATGCGAATTTTAAATATGAACGAAGTAAAAGAGTATATTTCCATTGACTATTACCAAGCACCTGCCTCACATAAAGAAGAAATTTACTTAACCTTCGACACCTATTCAAAATATGTATCACGCACGTTTGATACCAAAGAAGAAGCTATGTCAGACAAAGGTGTTACTACTACCTCCTGTTATCTCTGCCGAAAAAATATTAAGAAAAAAATTCGCTGGTTTTCCTATAACAGCCGCACTTATTACAGCTTAATGTACTGTAACATACATGGATGGGTAAAGGGAAAAATCCGAATAAAAAAGACCGACAGCGGCAAACTATTTGTTATAAAAACCCTAAAAATTACGGATGAAGACGGAGCAGAAAAAATACGGCTGCGGCAGGAAGAAGCCCGAGAACGCCGGCGGCATAAAAAAAAGGAAACCGAACAAGAAAATAATTAAACTATAAAAACTGCTGCACAAAGGAGTACTCTTTCTTAATACAGCAGTTTTTATTGTATTCGATATCCCCTTATTTCTAACAAGAAAGGTAAGAAAATCTATGGCTGAACAAGAATATTTTAAAAAAGCACTCTCTCATTTTACTTATGATATAGCCTGCAAAGGAGCTATCCAGCATTTAGCAGATCAAGGTTATACCATAAAACAAATTATTAAAAATCTTGATTTCCCCGTTTCCTATGAAAAAGTGCAGCACACTGTTTGGGAGCACTTTTGTCATACAGGCATCCTATTGTCAGAAGAACCAGGAAACGGAACTTTCAATCAAAATGCAACCTTTATAAAAGAATATGACAAATATGGAAAACCCAGCTTCCGCAAAGTTGTAACTTCCATCCAAGATGAACCTATCTATTGGAGAGAAAAAATATTTCAGGAAAAAACAGACGGCTCTCTTGCCTCTTATCTAAATGAAAAAAAGAAGCAATCTACATCGGATTCTGCTTATCTCTCCTGTGATTTCGGTATCCGAATTCAAAATAAATCCGAACCCTTTCTAAAAGCACTTCAGAATTTAACAGAATATCAAAGAGATTATATCCTAGGGCTTCCCTGGGAGAAAAAAATACTTTATCATAAAATAAATTATGATATAATAAAAATTGTGGCTCAATTATATGAATTTGGAGAATATAGCGGTTACTGTTATTTTATAGGACTAAAAGAAAAAATAAAGATCGAAAGAAAAAGCAAGTCTGAAAAAATTTGCATCAGAAATTAAGATACGGATATAGTAAAACTATAAAACTAAAATTTAGTATGTTAGAAAAGAGGAGAAGAAAATGATTGTATTACAGCAGATGGCAGTTCTTTTTATTATTATGATGATTGGTTTTTGGGCATTTAAAAAAGACATGATCGATTCTGTAACAAGTAAAAAATTATCCGGTATTGTTGTCAAGATCGCCAACCCGGCAATGATCTTATCCGGTGTAATCGGAGATACCAGCCAAATACAAGGAAGTGATCTAATCCTTACGGTTACAGCCTCCATTATACTTTACCTGGCACTGTTGGCAATTGGAACAATCCTCCCAAAAGTTTTGTCTATTCCCGAAAAAAGTATCGGAACCTATCGTGTAATGACCATTTTTTCCAATATTGGATTTATCGGATTCCCGATCATATCGGCTGTATACGGAAGCAGTGCACTTCTCTATGCCTCCATATTTTTAATTCCTTATAATGTTCTTATCTATACGTATGGCATACAGATGATGAAACAGGGAGAAAAAGAGGCCTTTCACTGGAAAAAAATCATTAATATCGGCGTTGTTTTTTGTATTATTGCCATTTTTATATTTATTACCAACCTTCCGCTCCCTAATTGGATAGCCAATACTATCTCTACCTTAAGTAATTTAACCGCTCCGCTTAGCATGATGGTAATCGGTGCTTCCTTTGCAACTATGAATATAAAAAAATTATTTTGTGATGCAAAACTATTATTGTTTTCTGCTGTAAAGTTGTTATTACTTCCGATTATTGGAACACTGATTGCCAAACAATTTATCGATAATTATGCTTTATGCGGAGTCATTATGATTATGCTCAGTACACCAGTCGGAAGTATGACAGCCATGCTGGCACAAGAATACAACGGAGATTATGAACTTGCTTCAAAAGGAGTAGCAATCACTACACTTTTATCCGTCCTTACGATTCCGATTGTATCTGCACTTGTTATGAACGGATAAAATCAAATGGCAAAACAATAAGGAGAATAGTATCATGAGATATCAGATCAGTATCTGTGATGATGAACAGATATGGTGCGAACTGCTGACAAAACTTGTATGCAGATGGGCAGAACAGCGAAAATATCCAATCCAGATAACCTGTTTTCAAACTGCAGAAGAATTTTTATTTCAAGAATCCGACAAAACAACAAATATTGTATTATTAGATATTGAAATGAAAAAAATGAACGGCATCGATTTGGCGAAAAAAATACGTCAGGAAAATAAAGAGATCCAAATTATTTTTGTAACCGGTTATCTGGATTATATTCAGGATGGCTATGAAGTAGAGGCTCTGCATTATCTATTAAAACCCATTACAGAAGAAAAGCTCTATATCGTACTAGACCGAGCAGCAGAACGGCTGCTATTCCTGGACAAATCTTTGATTTTAACAATAAAAGGAGAGACCATACGAATTCCTTTCTGTCAAATCCGTTATATTGAAGTACAGAAAAATTATCTTACCATCCATGCACAAGAGGATTACGAACTGAAACAGCCACTCTATGAATTGGAAAAAAATTTGGATGATGGATTCTGCCGTACTGGTCGTTCTTTTCTTGTTAATCTGCACTATATTAAAAAAATTACAAAAAAGGAAGTTATTTTAGAAAACGGAACAAAGGTTCCCCTTTCTAGAGGAATGTACGATTCGATCAATCAAGCAATGATCCGTTATTTTTAGCCTATTAAGGAAGGAGCGGATTCCGAATTTCCTTTGACCTACACTAATAAAATTTAAGAAAGGAAACCGTCTATGTCTCTACTCTCAAACTATATTAAAAAACAATTCTGTGCCTATCAAAATGAACTGACACAGACTCACTATGAAGAAGTAGAAAATATGTACCGGCAGATAAGGGGCTGGAGGCATGATTACCGGAATCATATCCAAGTTATGAAAAGTTATGCGGCAGCAGGAAATATAGAAGCAATCCGAATTTATCTAGATGAATTGGATAAAGACTTATCTGCTATTGATCCTGTTATTCGAACAGGAAATCGTATGGCAGATGCCATTTTAAACAGTAAAATTTCACTGGCAAAGTCCAGAAATATCCCGGTAACTGCAGATGCCAATATTCCGATTTCTTTAAAAATTTCAGAAATCGACCTCTGTATCATTATCGGAAATCTATTTGACAACGCCATTGAGGCAAGTCTAAACCTACCAGAAGAAAAGCGAATGATTCGAGTTTATATGGATATGAAAAATACACAGCTTTATATGTCATTTACCAATCTGACTGCCTGTAAAAAACAAAAAAAGATATCTGGTCGTTTTCATACAACAAAAGGAGTCGAACATGGCTTTGGCATGATTCGTATTGACAGTATTGTAGAAAAATATCATGGTTATCTAAATAGAAACAGTGAAGAAGGTGCATTTACTACAGAAATCCTGCTCCCTCAGGATCTCTCCTAATCCTATTATATTTTTATCCCCCAAGGTATGCAATTTATCCCCAAATTGTATACTTTCTTTTTTATATGTTAAAATGCAGATAAAAAAAGAAATATGAGGTATGTTTATGAAAAATTTAGATAAGCAAAAAGCGAAATATGGTGTCTGGAACAATGTATGTTATATGATTGCAAGGGCATGGAAAGACTGCAAAATCGTCTTAATTCTTATTCTTACATGGATAGGATTTGATATCAGTATCCATTTATTTCAATTATTTGCCGTTCCTGTTATACTCAATAAAATTGAAACACAGGCTTCCCTAAAAGAACTTCTCAAAACCATTTTATTTTTTACAATAGGACTTACTCTTGCAGGAGCAAACCAAGCCTATATTAAACGCAATCAGCGATTTGGCCGTATTACCGTTCGGATGGGAATAATTATGGATATTCACGATAAAATAAGCTGTACTTCCTATTCCAATCTAGAAGAACCATCCTTTATAAAATTACAGGAAAAAGCAAAGCAGGCTACACTTAGAAACAGTGAAGCAACCGAAGCAATTTGGGATACACTGACAGATCTGCTTAAAAACAGTTTAGGATTTTTTTTATATCTGTCATTACTTGCCAGAATCAATATATTTATTATCTTATTAACCATATCCACTGCATCCATTAGTTATCTGCTGACTGCTCAGGCAAATAAAAAACGGTTGTGTTATGAAAATAAAATAGTTGGTCTCTATCACAAATTAAATTATATCAGTACTCAAATACAAGATCGCACATTTGCAAAAGATATTCGAATCTTTAACATGAAACATTGGCTGTCTAATCTCTATCAGTCTTTTTTAAAGCAGCTGCAGCACTCTTATCTCCGAAGAGAAAGTGTCTACTTTAAAGCAGATTTAACAGAGAATATTCTAAACTTTATACGAGGTATGATCGCTTATCTCTATTTAATAACCTTAGTATTACAAGGAAGTCTTCATGTATCAGAATTTTTGCTTTATTTCTCTGCAATCAGTGGGTTTACTTCTTGGATAACAGGATTTTTGTCGGGACTTGCTACTTTACATCGACAAAGTATAGATATTTCTTTTGCCCGAGAATTCTTGGAATATCCAGAAACCTTTCGATTTAAAGACGGAGAAAAACTAGAACCGATAAAAGGAAAACAATATGAAATTGAATTACAAGATGTTAGTTTTCGATATCCACAGGCAAAACAGAATACACTCAGCCATATTAATCTAAAAATTCAGAAAGGAGAAAAACTGGCATTAGTGGGATTAAACGGTGTCGGAAAAACAACACTAATCAAGCTAATCTGCGGATTTTATGATCCCACAGAAGGACAGGTACGACTCAACGGGCAAGATATTCGGAAATATAACAGAATGGATTATTATAGACATTTCTCGGCTGTATTTCAAGATTTTTCTTTATTTGCGGGAAGTATTGCCCTAAATGTTGCACAAACAGAACAGGATATTGATATGGAAAAAGTAAAACAAGCAATCGAAAAAGCTGGATTAAAAGAAAAAATAGAACGTTTGCCATTAAACTATTCCTCTTCTCTGGGAAAAGAAGTCTATGAAGATGCAGTTGAACTGTCAGGAGGTGAAATGCAGCGTCTTCTTTTAGCCCGAGCCCTTTATAAAGAAGCACCTATTATTATACTTGACGAACCTACATCTGCTCTTGATCCTCTGGTAGAAAGCAATTTATATCAACGATACCATGAGTTGACAAAAGACTGTACCTCTATTTATATTTCGCACCGCTTAGCTTCCACTCGTTTTTGTGATCGAGTAATTCTTCTTGACAAAGGAGAAATAAAAGAAGAAGGCACACACGAAAGTTTATTGTCAGCAAATGGAGAGTATGCATATCTCTATAATATACAAAGTCAATATTATCAAGAACAAAAAAGAAAAGAAAAGGGAGACAAAAAATGAAAAATACACTCTCATGGAAAAAAGTTTTTTATTATAATCAGCGTGCTGTCAGCATCTGGTGGAAATTATATCCGCAAGTATTTCTATCAGATGCCGCCTATCAGATTACATCTATTTTTATATCCTATACTACAATCTGGTTTTCTGCCAATATTATAGGCGAATTAGCAGAAGGCAGAGAAAAAAACCGTTTATTATCTTTGGTTCTGATACTGCTGATATCCAATTTTATACTAGGTATCCTAAACGCAGTATGCCGACACTGGCAGGAAATTACAAAAAATTCTGCCTATGAAAAATTAGATTCTTTTTACAATGAAAAAATACTTTCTATGGATTTTGCATCAATAGAAGATCCACATACTCAAGATCTGTTCGCCCAAATAAAACAAAACGAAAATTGGGCAGAATGGGGAATCTGTAAAATACTCCCCTTATTTGGAACAGTTATAAAAACAGTGATTGGTATTTTTGCAGCAGTTGCTCTGTCATGGCAGGCATTTTTATTACCTGTACCCGAATATGCGGATACTCTTATCTGGATGAATCATCCAATTTTTAATCTATTTATGCTGCTGCTTTTGTTTGGTGCTGTTTTTCTTTCTCCTATTATCCGCAATCATGCCGGTGAATATTGGTCAAAATATGCAGAACATGCCCGATTCGGCAACCGAGCATTCGGCTTTTTTGGATATATGGGATATGAACGCAAACGGGCATTTGATATTCGTATCTATCAACAAAATAAAATCTGCCGTGATGAAATGAAAAAAAATGATATGTTTGGTGTAAATGCTCCAATTGCCAAAACTGCAAAAGGTCGTATGGGAATTTTACAGGGAATATCCGATGCAGTTAGTCGGTGCTTTACCGGATGCATCTACCTGTTTGTATGTCTGAAAGCTTGGGCAGGAGCATTTGGAATTGGCAACGTTACACAATATATCAGTGCTATTACTATGCTCTATGATAACATTGCTTCTATTCTGCTTCTTATCGGACAGATGAAAAATAACGCCGCATTTTTACAGATTACATTTGAATTCTTAGATATTCCCAATCAAATGTATCAAGGAAGTTTAACTGTCGAAAAAAGAAATGACTGTAACTATGAAATCGAGTTTTGCAATGTCAGTTTTCGCTATCCGGGAGCAGAAGAATATGCACTAAAAGAAGTAAATTTAAAATTTCGAATAGGAGAAAAATTAGCAGTGGTAGGGGAAAACGGTTCTGGAAAAACGACATTTATCAAACTGCTCTGCCGACTGTATGATCCCACTGAAGGAGAAATTCTTCTAAATGGAATTAACATTAAAAAATATAACTATTTAGAATATCTGTCGATCTTTTCTGTTGTCTTCCAAGATTTTAAATTACTTTCTCTTCCGCTGGGACAGAATGTAGCAGTAAACATAAACTATTCAAAAGAAAAGATTACAGACTCTCTAAAAAAAGCCGGACTGGAAGAACGAATCTGCCAAATGAAAGAAGGATTAGAAACATACCTCTCAAAAGAATTCTCCGAAAATGGAATTGAAATCTCAGGAGGAGAAGCACAAAAGATCGCCATTGCAAGAGCACTGAATAAAGATGCTGCATTTTTAATACTAGACGAGCCAACCGCCTCATTAGATGCCCTTGCAGAATATGAAATATATACCAAATTCCATGAAATTGCCGGCGATCGCACTGCCATTTATATCAGCCATCGGTTATCTTCCTGCCGATTTTGTGACGAAATTATTGTTTTTGACAGAGGAAAAATCTGCCAGCAAGGCACTCATAATGATTTATTAGCCAATCCACAAGGAAAATACTATACCCTTTGGAATACCCAAGCACAATATTATAAAAAAAATAACCAAAATCCGCTTTTAACTATTTAGAAAGAGTCAAATCGGATATTCGCAATCCGCTTTGCTACTTGCTCATAACCTCATAGCTGCTATCGCAGCTTTTCAGTGGGAGTCTGCACTCCCGCTGAAACAAGGAAGTCACCCGCTTTCGCCTTAGCGGCTTAGAAGCGGGTGACTTCCTTGATGAGGTTAAATCACACTGCTTCCAAATTCCATAAAAACAAAAAAACGTAAAATAACTTTTTTAATTTTTTACTATTGTATAAAATGAAAAATTTTGCTATCATTATTTTTATAACGATAAATCAAAAAATTCAAAAATTTTTATTAATCTGCATAAAAATAAAAGGAGGGCAAAATGATTCAAACGATACTTGGTGATATTACCCAGCCTCATCAGGTAGAAGCAATTGTAAATGCAGCAAATTCCAGCCTGCTGGGCGGTGGTGGCGTAGACGGTGCAATCCACCGTGCAGCAGGACCAGAACTTTTAGAAGAATGTCGAACTCTTCATGGCTGCAAAACCGGACAGGCGAAAATTACAAAGGCTTACCGCCTGCCATGCAAATATATTATCCATACAGTAGGTCCCGTCTGGAAAAACGGAACTTATCAAGAAGAAGAGCGGCTGACTGACTGCTATCAAAATTCCCTGCAGCTTGCAGTCGAATACCAGATTCGCAGTATAGCATTTCCATCTATTGCAACAGGAATCTACCACTTTCCGGTAGAAAAAGCCGCTAAAATTGCAATAACAACCATAAAAAACTTTCTTGACACACATCCGAATTCCATAGACAAAATACTCTTTGTATTATTTGATACACATACAAAGGAAGTCTACGAAAAGGAGGCTGAACTTCTTCATTTTCTTAAAACCTATACAGAAGAAGCAAAAAAATAAACTTTATGAAAGCATTTATTGTAAAAATATTAGAATTTGCTGCAGTTATAATCGGTTTAATTGCAGGAGTTTTTTTATCTAAAAATTTTGGTTTAGAATCGATTATCCGAGGAAAAGAACAAGCCGTTACTCTAGCTATGACAGAAGAAGCCTTAATAGACGATCTTATCGGTATGCCTGCAGGCAGTGATATTCCACGAATTGAAACCGCACAAAACTGGAGCGATACCTGGTGGGATATCAGCTGCATTACAGTTGAACCAACCCAAATTATCTCTACTGGAATCGCAGTACGACACCCTTGGGTTTCTCCCTATCGGCGTTCCCGCAGAACAGGTACCCGAAAACGGGCAGAGGTCACATATACTGTATTAGATGCATTTGATGAATACGCAGAATATTATCTGCTGCAGCTTCCCGATCACTCTTATATCCTAGCACAGATGCCGATTGACTATGTATGGAAGCTAAAACTTGGGCAAAAAATTACACTTCCTGTCGGAAAAAAACACGCTGTCAACAGACAAGCTGTCAGCCATATCCGTGATCTATGTGAAAAATATCATGTCGATATAGAAGAAGGAGTATTTTACTGCATTAACGATATATGGAATGAAGAACACAATATGCTTCTGTCTATAATAAGACTGGTAATTGCCTTTGGCACCATGCTGATACTAGGAACTGTTTTAATTACCATTGCACATAAAATACTAAAAGTAAAAGATTAAAAAATATCTTTTTTATCTCCAATCCCCATAAAAAAACGATATCGATTTTATAAATATAAAACACAAATAGAAAGAGAGACTGACTATGACTTATAATTTTGAAACCATACCCGATCGCAGTGAGGTCGGTTCTGAAAAATGGGAATTAATGAAACTAAAAAATCCCAACCTTCCAAAAGGAATCGTCCCATTTTCTGTAGCTGATATGGAATTTGAACAGCAGCCAGAACTGATAAAAGGATTGACAGAATACCTAAAACAACCAATCTATGGCTATACTGGACCAACGGACTCCTATTTTGAAGCAGTTATAAACTGGATGGAGCGGCGGCATGGATTCCGCCCACAAAAAGAATGGATTCTTCAGACAGCAGGAATTGTTCCGGCATTAATGCAACTGGTAAAAAAATTAACCAAACCAGAAGAAGCGATTTTAATTATGGAACCAGTTTACTATCCGTTTCGCCTTTCTGGAGAAAAAAATCATCGGGAAGTCATTTCCTCCGATCTTGTAAGAAATCAAAACCACTATGAAATTGATTTTGAAGATTTCGAAAAAAAAGCAGCTCTTCCGCAGACACGCCTATGTATTCTATGCAGTCCGCATAATCCAATCGGTCGGATTTGGACAAAAGAGGAGCTTTTACAAATCTGTGATATTTGTTTAAATAACCAAGTAATCCTAATTGCCGATGAAATTCATTTTGATCTAATTCTGCCGGGACACACTCATATATCAGTCGGAACGCTGGAAGAAAAATATCAGATGAATACCATTTTATGCACTGCCCCCAGCAAGACCTTTAACCTAGCAGGATTTCAAACTTCCAACCTTATTATTGCGAATCCTGAATTTCGAAAAGCATTAAAACCTGCATTAGGTGAATATGAAATGCTGCACACATTGGGTTATAAAGCCTGTGAAATTGTCTATAACCAATGTGAAAAATGGTTAGATGAACTTCTAATTGTAATTGATCGAAACCGCCAGACAGTAGAACACTTTATGGCAAAACATTTTCCGCAAGTAACGGTATTTCCTCTAGAGGGAACCTATTTACTTTGGATGGATTTTCACGCATTAGGAATGGAATATAAAGAACTCGAACACTTTATGGAAACAGAAGCCTATCTATTCCTAGATGAAGGATATCTCTTTGGAAAGACAGGCGAAGGATACGAACGAATGAATCTGGCTTGTCCTACTTCCGTAATTCAAAAAGCACTGGACAGACTTTGGGATGCATGGAATCATAAGATATCACTTCAACTTGAGTAGGGAAGGTTACTTTCCCTGCTCGCCGCTACCACTTGGTTTAACTGTATCCGATAGTGAAATGGTGAAACGGACGTCAGATTGGAAAAGTGGTATTGGGCTGTGGTTCCGCTCTCCAGAAAGAGAAGTTCTAAGGCTTCTGATTTTGGTGCATCCAACCGGACGGACCGGCACGCAATTCGCCTCTGCAGGAGGCTAAACACGTGCCTTTTTCAGGCACAAGTGCCTGAAAATCCTACGTTTTCTACAGAAGCCTAAGAACTTCTAGCTTTCTTCCGAAGTCACCACAGCCCAATACCACATTTCCAATCTGCCTGTTTTTCTCTTAGAAACGGATCGATTAACTACAACATTTACAGATTTGAAGCAGATCAATTAACTGCAAAATTTACAGATTCAAAACAGCAAAAGAATCTTCCATCCATCTCTATTATAACGCTTGTAATAAAAATAAATTTTAGTTATTTTCACAATATAAATTTTAATATATCACTATAATTTATTGAAAAAAACTGCCTGCCTCTTATTTTTTATTACCGGAGCCAGTGAACAGCTAGAGAGAGATAGTTTTATTGGATTGCTGTGACTTCGGAAGAAAGCTAGAAGTTCTTAGGCTTCTGTCGATCTCTAGGATTTTCGGGCACTTGTGCCCGAAAAAGGCACGTGTTTAGCCTCCTGCAGAGGCGAATTGCGTGCCGGTCCGTCCGGTTGGATGCACCAAAATCAGAAGCCTTAGAACTTCTCTTTCTGGAGAGCGGAACAGCAATCCAATAAAACTATCTCTCTCTAGCGTCCTCCCCACCCATCCCCCCACTTCCCAAAAAAGAAATTCGCTCTTGACAAATCTCCCCAAAAAAGCTATGATGTCAAACAGGGATACTACCAAACACTTTTTTCATAGAGTAAAATACTCTACGAAAACCTACTAACTTCCAGTTAATTCTAACTTACGATTCCACTACATAAAAAGCAAACACCGTTTCTCCCCGATAGATCTCCCCTGCCTTTAACACCGCCTGCCGGAAATTCTTATGATGCACACTATCTGGAAAATACTGCGTTTCAAAGCAAGCCCCGCTTCTCCTCTGATAACAAACCCCTCCCTTTCCAATCTCCGTTCCATTTAAAAAATTCCCAGTATAAAACTGCAGCCCCGGAGAATCCGTATATACCTTCATCCCTCTCCCACTCTCTGTATCTTCCATTCCTGCCACAAGAGAAACATTCCCCTCTTCCGTCTTCAATACCCAGTTGTGATCATACCCATTTCCCAATACAACCGCTCTCTCTCCACTATCAATCCCCTCTCCAATTAATTTCTTCTCTCTAAAATCCATAACTGTGCCCTCAACGGGAAGAATCACTCCGGTAGGAATAGACTTCTCATCCGTCTCTGTATAATAATCGGAATCAATCCACACCTTTTGAGAAAGTACATCTCCCGAATCATGTCCAGCTAAATTAAAATATACATGATTGGTCAAATTTAAAACCGTATCTGCATCTGAAACAGCATAATAAGAAAGCCGCAAAGCATTTTCCTCAGTAAGAGTATACATCACCTTTACCTCCAGATTCCCCGGAAATCCCTGATCCAAATCCGGGCTGTATAAAGAAAACTCTACCTGCGAATCCCCCTTTTCCTCTCCCTTCCACAACCTTCGCTGATATCCTAAACTCCCGCTGTGCAGATTATTTTCTCCGCTGTTTTTTTCCAAATTATAGGTTACTCCATTTAAGACAAAAGAAGCTCCCGCAATCCGATTGGCATGCCGTCCTACCAGTCCTCCAAAACTAGGTCTATTTACCTCATACTGTTTTAAATTATCATATCCAAGCACCACATCTTTTAACTCTCCTTTTCGATCAGGCACATGAATTTCCGCTAAAACTGCTCCAAAATCAGATACTTTTACCACCATCCCTTTTGAATTTGTCAGGGTATATAAAAAAGCCTGCTTCCCATCTTTTGTCTTTCCAAAATCTGTTTTTTTAATACTCATATCTAAAATCCTCCTAATGTTATTTTTCTTTCACTGCTGTTTTTAAAGATATTTTTCTTCAAATTCCGTAATAGAAATTGGTTTTGAAAATAGATATCCCTGCCCTGTCCGGCACCCTCGTTCCAAAAGAAATTGTGCCTGTTCCTCTGTCTCTACTCCCTCACAGATTACATCTAAATTCAAATTGCGTGCCATAGAAATCATAGCGGCTATTACACATCCGGTTCTCTCCTGATCTAATGCTTTTGTAATAAAGGTCTGATCCATCTTAATCACATCTACCGGCATTTGGCTAATAATACTAAGAGAGGAATACCCCGATCCAAAATCGTCAATACTAATTCGAAATCCGGCATTTCGAAGACGTTCTAAATTTTCTACCAAAATATTGGTATCATCTAAAAAGGCACTTTCCGTTATCTCTACTTCAATCCATTTATGGGAAATCTGATATTGATCCGCTAACTGAATAATTCGCTGATCGCAGGAATCGAATTTACAGTGTACACGAGAAATATTGATTGAAATAGGAAATAACTGCTTTCCCTCTTCTTGCCATCGCCGCATTGTCCGCAGTACCTGCTCATAAATCGAAAAATCCAACTCCACAATATCCCCGGACTGTTCCAATACAGGAATAAAATCATTCGGATAAAAACAAATTTTTCCATTCTGTTTCCAGCGAACCAGGGCCTCCGCTCCCGTCAGTTGTTTGGTCTCTAAATCAAACTTTGGCTGTAAATAAGGAATCAATTCCTCCTGCCGAATCGCCTTATGTGCCACCGCAAGCACACGGCTTTCCCGAATTACCTGCTCTCGCAGAGCATCATCAAAAAACTGGTATTGACTCTCCTGTCTGCGTTTTACTGTCTTTCTTGCCATAATTGCACAATCAATTACATAATTGGCATCTCTGTCCTCGGGCAGAATTTCATAGATACCAGTATGTACGGAAAAATAACTTCCTGCATTTTTCTTATATTCCCGCCGAATAAATTCCTCTGTCTGCCTTTTAATCTGTTCTTCTAATTTCTCTTTTGACTCCATCTTTACTACAGCTAAAAAATCATCTGCAAAAATCCGGCATCCAGAGATACAAGAGGTATTTTCTGTTACAAAAAAACGGGCAAAATCCCGCAGCATACAGTCTCCTGCTTCAATTCCAAATGCACTATTGACATATTTAAAATTGCTGATATCCATATTTAGTAAAGCGAGCCGTCCCATTGTTCCACATTTTTTTAAAATCCTTGCCAAATCTTTTTTAAACTGCCGATAGCTATGAAGTCCCGTCACTTTATCATAATTACTTAACTGTTCGATTTTCATAGAATCCCGCTTGCGGCTGGCATTGGTCAGAATAAAATACGACATAATCTTAGAAAATTCCAAAAAAGTATCCAATTCTACTAATTCCCAGTCCCTTACTTTCTGACTGTCTTCAAATAAGATCATTCCCAGAAATTCACCGTCTACATCATAAAGTCCACAGCTTACAACTGCTTTTGCTTTTCTCTCTTTTATCGTTCTTTGAAAATCCGCCGTCAGATTGGCTGTCTCACAATCTTTTGCAATAATCATTCCTCTCTCGTCAAATCCAGAGAGCATCTCTTCCCAACTTTGAAAATGAAAACAAACCTCTTCCTCTTTTACCTGCTGCACCTGCTCTTCCCAGAGATAACTGACCTGCATTGAACGGTTAGTATAACTAGCCCGCATAATCTGAATTCGATCCAGCTCATAGGTCTTTCCGATTCGATCTAACACGAGATTAATGGCACTTGGCAGACTTTTTGCAGAAGCTAATACATTAAAAACAAACGAAATCATGGACTGACTAAAATGTTCCGCCTGTCTGCGAAACCAATTCGTGTTATAGTTATAGATAGAACTTTCCGTCTTTAGAGAAGGAGTCTCTAATTTTCCCATTTGATCGGCAAATAAGAATCGATTTTTTCCGCTGTTTTTAATGGTATAGAGTGCTTCACTTGCTCTGGAAAATACATCTTCTGTTTCTTTTCCGTCCTGCGGATACCTAGCGATCCCAATACTAGCGGTCAGATAGAAACCCTCTTCTCCTCCAATATATACCTTTCGCAGCATACCAGAAAGATCAATTGCGGTCTTTTGGACGGTTTCTCTTTCTTCACTCTCTAATACAACCAGAAACTCCCCGGTACCAATCCTTCCGACTGTTCCCAAATTTCCGGTTGTCTCTTGAATCCCGTCTGCAACGGTACAGAGAACCGAATCACTGAATAAATTTCCCATAGTATGTCCAATCTGATTAAAATTATCGATATCTACTACTAAAACTGCAAATGCCTGCTGCTTGGCAATCCGCTCTTCCATAAATTCAAAAATTGCTTTTTTATGATATAATCCAGTAATCGAATCTAATTTTGCACTATTTTGCAGTTCTAATAAATGTCTCTTTTGTTCTTCAATATCTGTCAGCTTTCCTAACAGTTTTACTACTTTTTTCTCCTCGTTTTGTACTGCAGCAAAGACCACTTCAAACCAACGATATTCTCCTGTAAAAAATTTTGTTCGAAATTCACACTCCCATGTCTGCCCTGTTGTAAAAAGTTTATTACAGATTTCCAAAAAACTTTTTTTATCTTCTGGATAAATCATATCTGTATGAAAAAACAATCTTTTTGCATGTTCCCACACAATCTTTCCATTTAAAAACGAACGAATTTTTTTTGGAAAAAAAATTGTATCCGTTTCTCTGTCATACTCAAAAATAACATTTTCACTTAATTCTTTGGCAGTAAGATAGCATCGGTTTTGAATTTCTTTTTCTTGTTTTAATCGTTTCAGCTGATTTTTCCTTCCCCCTGATTTTTCTGCTATTATTATCATAAAATCTATCTTCCCTTTCTTAGCCTATTATTGATACCAAATAAGTGTATAACAATCATATCTCTTCTGCTTTCCCATGTTTTTTATTATAGCAATTGTTTTACAAAACTGCAATGTCCAGAAGATAGTACAGCAAATTATTTTTTTGTTTTTATAAGCCAAATTTTTCTATAAGGCAGAAAATAAATCTTAATTTTGTAATTTAAAATTTAACCTATCAAGGAAGTCCCCCGCTTCTAAGCCGTAAAGGCGAAAGTGATGGATTGGGAAACTTCCTTGTATCAGAGAAAGGAGCAGATTCCGATTTTGAAATATTTTTTACAAAATCTGCTGTAATTTCCAGTTTCCTCTTGCAAAAACACAGATTTTCTGTAAAATAGAGATGATACGTAACAGAGAGAATAAGAACGATTGTTAGGAAGGAATGAAATTACTATGATTAGTGCAAACAATGTAACTCTTCGTGTAGGCAAAAAGGCTCTGTTCGAAGATGTAAATATTAAATTTACGGAAGGTAACTGCTACGGTTTAATCGGAGCTAACGGAGCAGGAAAATCTACATTTTTAAAAATCCTGTCTGGACAGTTAGAACCAACCAAAGGAGATATTGCGATTACTCCGGGGCAGCGGCTTTCTTTTTTACAGCAGGATCACTTTCAATATGATGCTTTTCCTGTACAGGATACGGTTATTATGGGAAATCAGCGGCTCTATGATATTATGAAAGAAAAAGATGCTATCTATGCAAAAGAAGATTTTACTGAAGAAGATGGGATACGTGCCAGCGATTTAGAAGCTGAATTTGCCGAACTAAACGGCTGGGAAGCAGAATCGGATGCTGCAACTTTATTAAATGGATTGGGAATTGCTACAGAACTTCATTTTAAACAGATGCATGAATTAAACGGATCAGAAAAAGTAAAGGTTTTACTTGCTCAAGCCCTCTTTGGGAACCCGGATATTTTGCTTTTAGACGAGCCGACTAACCATTTAGATTTAGATGCAATTGCCTGGTTAGAAGAGTTTTTAATTAATTTTCAAAATACGGTTATTGTAGTATCCCATGACCGCTATTTTCTTAATAAAGTCTGTACACATACTGCCGATATTGACTATGGAAAGATCCAGCTTTATGCCGGTAATTACGACTTCTGGTATGAGTCTAGCCAGCTTTTGATAAAACAAATGAAAGAGGCAAATAAACGTAAAGAAGAAAAGATCAAGGAACTGCAGGAATTTATTCAAAGGTTTAGTGCCAACGCTTCTAAATCAAAACAGGCAACCTCTCGAAAAAAGGCACTGGAGAAAATTCAGTTGGATGAAATTAAACCTTCCAGCCGAAAGTATCCCTATATTGACTTTCGCCCGGAACGGGAAATCGGCAACGAAGTATTATCCGTTGAAAATCTCTGTAAAACGATTGACGGTGTTTTGGTATTAGATCATATCTCTTTTATTGTGAATCATGGAGATAAGATTGCATTTGTCGGAGGAAATGAACTGGCAAAGACAACTTTATTCCAAATTCTTGCCGGTGAATTAGAACCAGATTCCGGCTCTTATAAATGGGGTGTCACCACTTCACAGGCTTATTTTCCAAAGGACAATACAGCCGAATTTAACAATGACCTGATTATCTCCGACTGGCTGACACAATATTCTCCAATAAAAGATATCACTTATGTGCGAGGCTTTTTGGGAAGAATGTTATTTGCAGGGGAAGATGGAGTAAAAAAAGTACGTGTTCTCTCCGGTGGTGAAAAAGTACGCTGTCTTCTTTCCAAAATGATGATCTCTGGTGCAAACTGCCTGATTTTTGATGAACCAACCAATCATTTGGATATGGAATCCATTACCGCATTAAATAATGGATTGGTAAAATTTCCTGGTGTTGTGCTGTTTA